>CAIUDO010000224.1 GCA_903897935.1 uncultured Pseudomonadota bacterium | reverse complement strand
TGGGTGCGCACAAAACGGCTGGCGGAGTCGGAGGGATTTGAACCCTCGGTAAGGCTTTTGGCCCTACACATGATTAGCAATCATGCACCTTCGGCCACTCGGTCACGGCTCCAACGGTTGACCAAGATCACGGAGGCGGTGGGATTCGAACCCACGGACCTTTCGGTCGGCGGTTTTCAAGACCGCTGCCTTCGACCACTCGGCCACGCCTCCCGACGTGGCGCCCGCCGGTGTAATACGACCGGCGCCCGAGTGTCAAGGAACGAGTCGATCGGCGCCGACCCACTTCCGCAGCGGCTCGGGTACGATCACGCTCCCATCGGCCTGTTGGAAGTTTTCGAGGATCGCGACGAGCGTGCGGCCGACCGCGAGGCCGGAGCCGTTCAGCGTGTGGGCAAGGCGGATCTTGCCCTTCTTCCCGTCTGCTTCGGCCGTCCGGTACCGGAGCTGCATGCGGCGCGCCTGGAAGTCGCGGAACGTCGAGCACGAGCTGACCTCGCGGTACTTGCCTTGCGACGGCAGCCAGACCTCGAGGTCGTAGCAGCGCGCTGCCCCGTTGCTCACCTCGCCGCCGCAGTGGTGCACGACCCGGTACGGCAACCCCAAGCCTTGAAGGCACGCTTCCGCGTGGCCGACCAGCGCCTGGTGCGCCGCCTCCGACTGCTCCGGCGTGGTGATCCAGACGAGCTCGATCTTGTGGAACTGGTGCTGGCGCAGCACGCCGCGCACGTCGCGCCCCGCGCTGCCCGCCTCGGCGCGGAAGCATGGCGTGAAGCACGCGTACCGAATCGGAAGCTCCGCTTCTTCGAGGATCTCCTCGCGGTGCAGGTTGGTCACCGGCACCTCGGCCGTCGGCACGAGGAAGGTGTCGGAGCCGTTGAGCGGGTCGGCCAAACGGAACAGGTCCTGTTCGAACTTCGGGAGTTGCCCAGTTCCTTCCAGGATCTTGCGGTGCACCATGTAGGGCACCATCACCTCGGTGTAGCCGTGCTCCGTGGTGTGCAGGTCCAAGAAGTAGTTGATGATCGCGCGCTCGAGGCGGGCGAGGCCGCCCTTGAGCACGGCGAACCGGGTGCCGGTGAGCCGGGTGGCGCGCTCCAGGTCCAGCCCCAACGGGCCGCCGACGTCGACGTGCGACTGCGGCTCGAACGCGTACACCCCTGGCGTGCCCCAGGTGCGCACCACCGGGTTGTCCTCTTCCCGAGCGCCTTCCGGCACCTCGTCGTGCAGCAGGTTCGGCAACGACATCAAGATCGTGTCGCGCTCGACCTCCAGCGCCGCCAGCTCCTGCTCCAGGGCTGCAGTGCGCTCGTGTCCGGTGTGAACCTCGGCTTTGGCCGCCTCGGCGTCGGAGGCGCGGCCGGCCTTCATCATCGCGCCGATCTCACGCGACAAGCTGTTGCGCCGGCCCCGCAGGCCATCGATCTCTCCGATCAGGGCCCGCCGACGGTCGCACAAGCCTACGACCCGTTCAAGATCCGCGAACAAGCTAGGATCGCTGTGACGGCGACGCAGGGTGTCGCGGACGATTTCGGGCTGTTCTTCAACGAGGCGCGGGTCGAGCATGGGGTCTCCAGCGAACGGGCGCGCCCATAATCAGGTTCCGCGGTCGGTGAGGCGGGCGCGCACTGGGGCTGGCACCTCATGCTGCACCTCGCCGGTCCACGGCAGCTCGAGGGTGTGGGCGAGGGCCGCCGCGAGGGGCAGCGCGAGGGCGTGAGGATCGTCGATAAACGTGGAAGGTACATGCTCCTGTAGCGACGTCATCACGCTCGGATCAAACCCGCACGGCTCGATGGACCGGAACCAGTCGAGCGCGACCGCGACGTTGAGGGCGAGGCCGTGCCAGGTCACCCAGCGCCGGCACGCGATGCCGACCGATCCGATCTTGCGCCCGTCGACCCACGCGCCGGTGTTGCGCGGATCGCGGCCCGCCGTCACGCCCACCGAAGCCAGCACGTCGATCATGGCCTGCTCGAGCGCGCGCAGGTGCAGGTGCAGGTCTGCCTTCGTGCCTTCGAGCTTGACGATGGGGTAGGCGACGAGCTGCCCTGGGCCGTGCCAGGTCACGTCGCCGCCGCGCTCGACCTCGATGACCGGCATCCCGCGCGGATCGTGCACGTGCGCCGCCGCCCCTCGCGCGCGTCCGACGGTGATCGTCGGCTCGTGCTCGACGAGGATCACGCCGTCGTCGACCTCGCCGGCCGCGCGGGCGTCCACCCACGCGCGCTGGAGATCGTGCACCGGGGCGTACGGCCGCTGCCCGAGCAGGTGGAGCGCGATCACGCGTCGATCGCGGCCAGCACCGCGGCGGTGACCTCTGCCTCCGGCGCGCTGCCGTCGACCTCGACGATCCGGTGCCCGTGCCGGCTGAGCCGCGCCATCGCGATCGTGTACGCCTTGTCGACCGCCTCCAGGACCTCGCGCTGCTCGAACAGCTCGGGGTTGGCGCCGCGGCGGCCGATCCGCGCCAGGCAGGTGTCGACCGGGGCGCGCACCCACACGGTCAGGTCGGGCACGCGAAACGAGCGGTTGAGCGTCCACACCAGGTCCATCGACGCGTCGAGCGACTGGTACGCGAGCGACGACGCGATGTACCGGTCGCAGACGATCGTGCGGCCCCGCGCGAGCGCGGGCTCGATCTCGCGGGCGAGGTGGTCACGACGGTCCGCCGCGAACAACCACGGTAGGGACTCGGTGGACGGCCCGTCGCCTTCGCGGCGCAGCACGCTCCGCACCAGCCGGCCGATCGGGCCGTCGGACGGCTCGAAGGCCATCGCGGCGTCTTGCCCGCGCTGCCGGAGCACGTCGACGAGGCGACGCACCTGCGTGGTCGTCCCCGCCCCGTCCAGACCCTCGATGACCAGAAACCTGGCTGACAAACGACCTCCTACCGGTTCATCACGTGCACCGCTTCGCCGAGCGCGGCCTTGGCTGCCTCCATCACGCCCTCGCCGAGGGTGGGGTGGGGGTGGATCGTCAGCCCGATGTCGAGCGCCTCGGCGTCGAGCTCGAGCGCAAGCGCGGCCTCCGAGATGAGGTCGGAGGCGTGGGCGCCGACGATGGTGACGCCGAGCACGCGGTGCGACGCCGCGTCGATCACGACCTTGAAGAAGCCCTCCGTCTCTCCGGTGGTGAGCGCGCGCCCGATGGCCGCGAACGGCACCTTCCCGACCTTGATCGCGCCCTTCGCCGCGGCCTCGTGCTCCATCATCCCAGCGACCGCGACCTCCGGGTCGGTGAAGACGACCGCCGGCACGACCCGCGCGTCGTACTTCACGTCGTGGCCGGCGATGACCTCGGCGACGACCTCGCCTTCGTGGGTGGCCTTGTGCGCGAGCATCGGCTGCCCGGCGACGTCGCCGATGGCGAACAGCCACGGCGCGCTCGTGCGGCGCTGCTCGTCGACCGCGACGAACGGCCCCGCCATCGCGATCCCGAGGTCTTCGAGGCCGAGCTGCTCGGTGTTCGGCCGCCGACCGACCGTCACGAGCACGTAGTCCGCGTCGATCGTGCGGGGGCCGCTCGCCCCTTCGACCGAGACCCGCACGCCGTTCTCGATCGCCTCCCACCCGAGCGCCTTGTGGGAGAGCAGGGTCTCGACGCCCGCTTTCTTCAGGTTGCGCGCGATGAGCTTGGTCGCGTCGGGGTCGAACCCGGGCAGCAGGCCGTCGGTCCCTTCGACGACCGTGACCTTCGTACCGAGCTTCGCGTACACCGAGCCGAGCTCGAGCCCGATGTAGCCGCCGCCGATGACGACCATCGAGCGGGGCACCTCCGTCAACGCGAGCGCCTTGGTGGAGTCGAGCACGCGCGCGTCGGCGTACGAGAAGCCGCGGATCTCGATCGGGCGCGACCCGGTGGCGAGCACGACGTGGTCGGCCTCGTAGATGGTCTCGCCGGCTTCGGTGCGCACGGCCACCCGGTTCGGGCCGACGAGGCGGGCGGTGCCGATCACGCGGTCGGCGCCGTTGCCCGTGAGCAGCTGCGCCACGCCGCCGGTCAGCTTCTTGACCACGGAGTCCTTCCACCCCTGCAGCGCGCCCATGTCGACGCTGACGAGCCCGTCGACTCGGATGCCCATGGTGTTGGCGTGCGTGATCTCCTCGTAGCGCTTGGCCGCCGTGATCAGCGCCTTCGAGGGGATGCACCCGACGTTGAGGCAGACACCGCCCCAGTTCTCCTTCTCGATGATGAGCGTCTTGACGCCCATCTGCGCGAGGCGGATCGCACAGGGATATCCGCCGGGTCCGGCGCCGATCACGATGGCTTGGTAGCGGGTGGTCATGGGGGCTGCTCCACTTTGGGTCATGGGGACGTATACGCGACGATGACGTGCGGCCCGCCGGCGGCGCGCGCGGTCGCGACGGCGCTCCGCACCGCCGCTGCGTCCGCGCCGTCGACGTCGACCGCGGTGAGGGTGAACGCGCGCGCGAGGTCGGCCGGCGTGGCTGCGAGCTGTTGCGCCAGCGGACTGCCGGCCCGGTCGAGGGGGGCCACCGCGACGACGAACACCACGTTGGCCGCGCGCAACGCTGCGAGGTTGAGCGCTTCGTGCGCGTCGCCGCTCGCCATCGACCCGATCCCGAGGTGCACGAGGGCGCCGCGTGCGGGGTCCGCGCTGGCGAGGCCGACCGCGGCGATCGCCCGCAGCGCCGGCGACGCGATGACCGG
>CAIUDO010000223.1 GCA_903897935.1 uncultured Pseudomonadota bacterium | reverse complement strand
CCGGCGGTCCACCCAGCGGCGTCCGAGGTCTGCAACGGGTTCGACGACGACTGCGACGGGCTCGCCGACGACGGAGATCCATCGGTCGATCCTACGTCGTTCGCGGAGTGGCACCCGGACCTGGACCTCGACGGGTTCGGCGACGCGTCGTCGTCGGTGGCCGCGTGTGATCCGCCCGCCGGTTCGCTCGCCGACGCCTCCGACTGCGACGACGCCGACGCCGCGGTCCGCCCCGACGCCCCCGAGGTGTGCAACGCCTACGACGACGACTGCGACGGGCTCGTCGACGACGCCGACCCCGACCGCGACGCCGCGTCCGGCAGCGCGTGGCACGCCGACGCGGACGGCGACGGGTTCGGCGACCCGAGCGCGACGTCGTGGTCGTGCGGACCGGACGGTGGCGCGGTCGCGGACGCGACCGACTGTGATGATTCGTCGTCAGCGGTCCGCCCCGACGCGGTCGAGGTGTGCAACACGATCGATGATGACTGTGATGGCCTCGTCGACGACGCGGATCCGTCGGTGGACGTCGGCGCCGGGACCGTGTGGGCCGACGCGGACGGCGACGGGTTCGGGGACGCCGCGGCGCCGCTCGGCGCGTGCGCGCCTGCGGAGGGCACCGCGGGCAACCTGGACGACTGCGACGACCGCGACGCCAACACGTACCCGGCCGCGGACGAGCTGTGCGACGGCGCCGACAACAACTGCAACGGGGGCGTGGACGAAGGCATCGTGTATGTGACCTGGTACGCCGACGCCGACGGGGACGGGTTCGGCGACCCGGCGTCGTCGGTCGGGGACTGCGCGGCGCCGTCGGGCTATGTGCGGGATCGCGCGGACTGCGACGACGCCGACGCGGCGGTGTCGCCGGCCGGCGTGGAGGTCTGTGACGGCCGGGACGACGACTGTGACGGCGTCGTGGACGACGGCGCCGGGCCGACCTGGTTCGCCGACGCGGACGGCGACGGGTTCGGCGATTCGCTGGCCCCGGTGGCCGCGTGCGCGGAGCCACTTGGGTACGTCGCCGACAACACCGACTGCGACGACGCAGTCGCCACCATCGCGCCGGGCCTGGACGAGTGGTGCAACGCGCTCGACGACGACTGCGACGGGGTCGTCGACGAAGACGCGGTGGACGCGCCCGAGTGGTACCCCGACGGGGACGGGGACGGGTGGGGGGTGGAGCCGCCCGAGGTCGCGTGTGCGCCGCGCGATGGGGTTGTCGCGGAGGTGGGGGACTGTGACGACGCGGACCCGGACGTCGGCCCGGGCGCCGGCGAGGTCCCGTACGACGGGGTCGATGACGACTGCGACGGCGCCGACCTCGTCGACGTCGACGGGGACGGGTTCGACGGGGGTGGGGGCCCCGACTGCGACGACAGCGACCCGCTTGTGTACCCGGGCGCGCCGGAGCTGGCGCCTGGCGTCGACGACGACTGCGACGGGGTCGTGGACGAGGGCACCTCCGCCGGGGACGACGACGGCGACGGGTTCACCGAGGCCGGCGGCGACTGTGACGACAGCGACCCCGCGGTCCGCCCGGGCGCGATCGAGTTGTGCGACGGCGTCGACGAGGACTGTGACGGGTCCGTCGACGAGGGCACCGAGTGCAGCGACGACGACGGCGACGGGTGGTCGGAGGTCGCCGGCGACTGCGACGACAGCGACCTGCTCGTGTACCCCGGGGCTATCGAGGTGCTCGGCAACGGGCGCGACGACGACTGCGACGGCGTGGTCGACGACGCGGTCGAGGATCCCGACGGAGACGGGTACGTCGCGTCGGGGGGGGACTGTGACGAAGGGGACCCCGGCGTGCACCCGGGCGCGCCCGAGGTCGAGGACGGCGTCGACAACGACTGTGACGATCTCGTCGACGAGGGCACGGCGGCGTACGACGACGACGGGGACGGCTGGTCGGAGCACGACGGGGACTGCGACGACAGCGCGGCGGGCACCCACCCCGACGGCGCGGAGGTCCCCGGGGACGGGGTCGACAACGACTGTGACGGGTCGGTGGACGAGGGCACCGAGGCCACGGACGACGACGGGGACGGGTTCTCCGAGGCGGCCGGGGACTGCGACGACGGCGATGCGGCGGTGTACCCGGGCGCGCCGGAGGCGCTGAACGGCCGCGACGACGACTGCGACGGCCAGGCGGACGAGGGGCTCGCCGACCTCGACGACGACGGGATCTCCGCCGAGCTCGGTGACTGCGACGACGGCGACGGGTTCGTGTACCCGGGCGCGGCGGAGATGTGCGACGGCGCCGACAACGACTGTGATGGGTCGGTCGACGAGGGGTGCGGGGAGGTTGATACCGGCGTCGCCGCCGAGACCGGAGCCTCGACGAAGGGCTGCGCGGGCTGTGACGGCGGCGGGGTGGGGGGCCTGGGCTGGGTGGCCGCCCTCGTGATGGTGGGGGTGGTGACGAGGCGGTCCCGGTGTGGGTGACGGCGCTGTGGGCGTGCGCGGGGGCTCCCGAGCCGGCTCCGCCGGCGGCTGCCCCGCAGCCGCGGCGCGGCGCGGCGGGCCCCAACCCGAACCGGGCGGTGGACGCGGCGCCGGGCCTGCCCGAGGGGTGGGTCTCCCCGCGCGTGACGCCCCCCGCGACGCCGTTCCTGGTTGGGGCGTCGGTGGTGGGCGTGGCGGCGTCGTGGCCGATCGAGCCGTCCCCGACCGAGCCGAACACCTACGTGCTGGGTCCATCCGGGGTCGACGGGGAGCGTTTGTACGGGATCGTCACGGTGGGCGGCGACGTCGTCGCCCGCATCGAGCTCTCGTTCGGGTTCGACGGCTGCGAGCGGCGGCGGGCCGACCTGGTGCGCACCTTTGGCGAGCCGTCGTCGACCCGGGACATGCCGACGGCGCGCGTCGATCGCTGGCTCGGCGAGCGCTACGCGATCCAGATGGCCGAGGGCGGCGATCACTGCTCGGTGGAGGTTCGGCCTCGGTGAAGGGGGCCGGCGGCGGCGAGCGCGCGCAGCGTGGCCTCGTAGAACGCGACGCCGTCGAGGATCTCGGACTCCAGCACGTACTCGTCGGGGGTGTGCGAGCGCTCGGTGCGGCCCGGCCCCACCTTGATGCCCGGCGCCGCCCGGGACCAAAACACGAGGTCGCTCACCCCGCGCGTCCCCAGCACCTTTGCGCTGGGGCGCGCCGTTAACGCGGCCTTCACGAGCGGGTGATCCGCGTCGATCTCGCACGGGATCAGGCGATCGGACAGCACACGGACCTCCCCCTCGATCGCCGCCGCGATGCGCGCCGCGATCGCGCCGGGGGGCGGTGAGGGGTTGACCCGCACGTCGATGACGCAGCGGGCCTCGCCGGGCACCATGTTGCGCGCGGTGCCTGCCTGAACCACCGTCGGCTCGGCCGTCACGGGCCCGAGGGACGGGTGGTCGCCGCCGAGATCGACCTGCTCCAACGCCACGAGGTCACGCGCGAGCGCGTGGATGGCGTTGCGGGCGCCGAGCGCGCGCCCGTGGGCCGCGTGGCAAGCGTCTCCCTTCGCGACCAGCTCCAGCACGAGGAGGCCCTTCTGCGCGATCGAGACGTCGAGCCCGGTGGGCTCCCCGACGATCACGGCAGAGGGCGTCAGGCCGACCGCGCCGAGCGCCGCGACCAGGATCTCCGAACCCTCGCAGCGCGTCTCTTCTTCGGCGGTGAACGCCAACATCACCCGCACGTTGAGGGCGTCGGCGTCGGTGGCGACGCGTACGAACGCCGCGGTCATCGCGGCCGCGGACGCTTTGGCGTCGTTGCTGCCGAGCCCGTACACCTTGCCATCCACTACGGAGACGTCGTACGGATCGCGCGTCCACCGGGGGGAGGGGGGGCACGGTGTCGAGGTGGGTGCTGAGGCAGAGCACCGGCCCCGACGACCCGGCGACCGCGTACAGGTTGTTGCCCACCCGGGTCGACGGCCAGCCGCGCGCGGCGAGGGTGTCGGCGACGAGCGCGGCCGCGGCGGCCTCGTCGCCGCTGACCGACGGCGTCGCGACGAGCGCGCGGTGGAACTCGAGCAGCGCGTGGTCGTCCATCACCCCTCCACGAGCTCGGACGGCTGCAGCTCGGACGTGTCCCGGACGATGAGCGTCCCGGCGCCTTCGTTCGTGAACACCTCAGCGAGCAACGCGCCCTTTCCGCCGTGGCCGACGATGTGTACGCGCGGCACCCCGGCGGCGAGCGCGGCCCGCGCGGCGTTTACCTTCGGCAACATGCCACCCGCAACCGCGCCCGACGCCTCCAGCCGCTCTAGCCCGGCGAGGTCGACGTAGCTGATGAGCGACCCGGGGTCGGCGCGATCCCCCAAGATGCCTGGCGCGTCGGTGAGGAACAACAGCTTCGTCGCCCCGACCGCGGCCGCGATCGTCGCGGCGACGGTGTCCGCGTTGATGTTGAGCACCCGGCCGGCGTCGTCGGCGGCGACCGGGCTGACGACGGGGGTGAATCCGGCGCCGATCAGCCGCTCGAGCACGTCGGCCTGGACCGACGCGACGTAGCCGACCTCGCCGTAATCGACGTTGATCTCCCCCTCTGGGGTGGTGCGGGTGACGGGGGGGCGGTGCCGCGCCTTGATCAGCGCGGCGTCGACCCCGGACAGGCCGATCGCAGGCACCCCGGCGCGGCGACACTCGGCGAGGATCTGCGTGGAGACGGTGCCGTTGATGGCCATGACGACCGCCCCCAGGGCGTCCTTGGAGGTGACTCGGCGACCATCTACGAACGGGGTCGAGATGCCGAGCTTCTCGGCGAGCGCCGTTGCCTGCGGGCCGCCGCCGTGCACGAGGATCACCCGGATGCCGAAGCCGAGCAGGGTGCCCACTTGCTCGATCGTCGCGCGGAGGGCGGCGGGGTCGTGGTTGAGGCTCCCCCCGAGCTTCACCACGAAGGTCTTGCCCTGGTACAGCCGTACGTAGGGGAGGGTGCGCACGAGCGCCATCATCGAAGATTCGCGATCCATTGGGGTCATCAGGCGCCTCCTTCCGTCAACAGCTCGATCATCAGGGCCTTCTGCGCGTGCAGCCGGTTGCCCGCTTGCTGCACGACGACGCTGCGGGGGCCGTCCAGCACCTCGTCGGCGACCTTCACGTTGCGACGCACCGGCAAGCAATGCATGAACCTTGCGTCCGGCCGGGCTGGGCCGAACCAGGACTCCTGGACGCACCAGTCGCGCAGCTCACGGCGCAGCACGGCTTCGTCGTCGGGGCGCCCGTAGTGCTGGGGGGCCCCCCAGCTCTTGCAGTACACGACGTGCGCCCCGTCGAGGGCCTGACGCCGATCATGCGACACGGTGACGCTGCCTCCGGACGACGCGGCGAGCGCGCGGGCCTTGCCCAGCACCGGGTCGGGCAGGTCGTACCCCTCGGGGTGCAGCACGGTGACGTCCATGCCGCGGCGGGCCGCCATGGTGAGCGCGGCGGTGGGCACCGCGAGCGCCAGCGCCTTCGGGTGGTAGGCCCACGACAACACGAAGCGGCCCCCATGCCGCGGCACGTCGAGGTCCTCCAGGGTCTTCCAGTCGGCCAGCGCCTGGCAGGGGTGGGCCAGCGCAGACTCGAGGTTGATGAACGGCTTCGGGCACAGGTCGGCCATCTGGCGGATCAGGCCGTCCGCGAGGTCCTCGTCGAGGTCCTTGCCCTTCGCGAAGCAGCGCACCCCGAGCGCATCGGCGTACTGCGCGAGCACCGGGATGGCCTCCCGCACGTGCTCGACCGCGTCGCCGTCCATCACGACGCTGTCGCGCGTCTCGAGCGTCCACGAGCCTTGTCCGGGCGTGATGACGAACGTGGAGCCGCCGAGCTGCTGTGCGCCGGCTTGCATCGACGCCAGGGTGCGCAGGGAGGGGTTCATGAACAGCAGGCCGATCGTCTTGCCGCGCAGATCGTCGGTGATCGGGGCGCGCTCGAGCGCGGCGGCGCGGCGCAGCACGGCCTGCAGGCGGTCGTCGGTGAGGTCGTCGAGGTCGAGGAAACGCTTCACGATGAGGCTCCACGCAGGGCGGCGATGATGGCGTCGACATGGCCGTCGTCGAGCACGAGCGGCGGCAGCAGGCGGACGATGGACGGGTCGCCGGCGCTGCCGGCCAGCACGCCGGCGTCGCGTAAGGCGGCGAGCACCTCGCGGGCCGGCCGGTCGACACGCAGCCCGAGCAAGAACCCCATGCCCTGGGCCCCAGTCACGCACCCCCCGATGGCCTCCTCGCGCAGACGATTGGACAAACGCCGCACGTTCGCGAGCAAGCCGTCGCGCTCGATGGTGTCGATGACGACCTCGATCATCGCCGCCGCGAGGGGGCCCCCCCCGAAGGTGGTGCCGAGGTCCCCCTTACGCAGGGTGCTGGCGAGCGCGCCCGAGAACATCGTCGCGGCGCACGGGAAGCCGCCGCCGAGGCCCTTGGCGGTGGTCAGGATGTCGGGGGTGACCCCGTGCGCCTGCGCCGCGAACGGGTACCCGGTGCGCCCCATCCCGCACTGCACCTCGTCGAGGATCAGCGCAGCGCCGGCCTGCTCGGTCACGCGACGCGCGGCGAGCATCCACGCGGTCGACAGATCCCGGGCCCCGGCGACGCCTTGCACGGGCTCGACGATCAGGGCGGCGGTCTGTGGGCCGACGGCCGCGGTGAGCGCGTCGACGTCGTCGAACGGGACCCAGCGGACGTCGAACGGGGCGCGCGGGAACCCGTACCAGCCGTCGCTCCCGGCCGTCACGGCGGCAGCGGCGGCCGTGCGCCCGTGGAAGGCGCCTTCGACCGCGACGACCTCGCGGCGCCCGGTGGCCGCGAACGCGACCCGCAGCGCGTTCTCGTTGGCTTCGGCGCCCGAGTTGCTGAAGAACACCCGCTCGAGCCCGGGGGGCCCGAACGCGAGCAGCCGCTCGGCGGCGCGCTCCCGGATCGTCAGCGGGACCACGTTGCTCTGGAAGAACAGCGCGCGCGCCTGGGTGTGCAGGGCCGCGACGAGGCGGGGGTGATCGTACCCGAGCAGCGCCACCGCGTGGCCGCCGTAGGCGTCGAGGTACCGCTTGCCGTCGGCGTCGTAGAGGTAGACGCCCTCGCCCCGCACGGGCTCGATCGGGAGCTGGTGGTAGACGTCGAGCAGCGCAGTCATCAGAGGTACCCGAGCCCAGGTTGGGTCAGCCCTGCCGCCTCTGGCAGCCCGAGCAGACGGTTCATCCATTGGATCCCGCCCCCGGCGGACCCTTTGACGAGGTTGTCGATCACGCAGGTGACGACGAGCACGCGCCCGCGCGCGGTCACCCCGATCCGCGCGCGGTTGGTCCCCACCACGTCGGTGAGCTTCGGCGGCGCCGCGGCGACGTCGACGAACCGGGCTCCGCTGTAGAACACCTGGTACGCGGCCAGGATCTCGTCCGTCTGACGGGGGGCGGTCAGGGAGAGCCGCAACGTGGCGTGGATGCCGCGCACGAACGGCCCCGAGTGTGGCACGAACGCGACGTCGGGCTCGCCTCCGGCGGCGACGCCGAGCAAGGAGCGCATCTCGGCTTCGTGGCGGTGGTTGAGGGGCGCGTAGGCGTACAGCGTGCTGCGCCGCTCGGGGTGGTGGGTGTTCGCGGCGGGTGTGCGCCCGCTGCCGGAGCTGCCGGTGACCCCGGAGACGAAGACGTCCGGCTCGACGATACCGAGGGCGAACGCCGGGTACGCGGCGAGCACCGCCGCAGTGACGAAGCACCCCGGCTGCGCCGCGTGCGGCCCGACCGGTCCGGTGACGTGCTCGGGGACGCCGCGTGAGAACGCGGCGAGCCGGTGGGGGGCGGCGTGCGGCGAGCCGTAGACCGCGGCGAACCGTGTCGGATCCGAGAATCGGAAGTCCGCCGACAGATCGACGACGTGCGCCTCGGTGCCGGCGGCCTCCGCCTCGCCAAGCAGCCCGTCGACCAAGGGGGCGGTCGCGCCGTGCGGGGTGGCCGCGAACACCGCGAGGCGCCCACCTGACCGGACGAGGTGGGCCAGCGCGGAGGGCTCGGAGAACACGAGCCCGTCGAGGCCACACCCCGCGAGGTGGGGGAAGGAGGCCGTGACCGGCGCGCCCGCGTGCGAGGTCGACACCACCGCCGCCACGCGCAGGGAGGGGTGCCCGGCGAGCAGGCGCAGCAGCTCACCCGAGACGTACCCGGTGCCCCCGAGCACCACGACCGGGACGGCGTCAGTCATTCCAGGCCTCGTCATCGACCGACGGGGGGTCCGCACGCAGGCCGATCCGCGCGAGCACGACGTCGGCGAGCCCGGCGGGGTCGGTGCGTGCGTTGTGGGCGGGCACCCCGGTGTCCCGCACGATGAGCCGCGAGCCGGGCGCGTTGTCGGTCGCCGGCCCGGTGACCACGGTCGTAGGCAGATCGTGGCGCTCGGCGAGCAGCCGCACCCCCCCCCACGCCGCGACGGGGTCGTTCGCGGCGAGCACGATCGCGGTGAACGCCGCGCGGAGCTGGAGATCGTCGAGGATCGCGTCGACGCCGTACAGGCCGAGCAGGCCGTCGCCGAGCTCGATCACGATGACGTCGGGCTTGTCCTTCGCGAGCTCGGTGAGCTGGGTGCGCACGATGTTCGGCGCCTCGGCGGCGGTGGTCGTCACCACGCCCAGGTCGGTGAAGGTGAGCGTGGCCGAGGCCCCGGCGTCTTCCATCGCGAGCACGTCGCGCCGGAGCGACACCCCGGTCGCCTTGGCCGCTGCGACCTTCATCCCGCGGTGGGCGAACGCTTGCACGAGCGCACACGCGGCGTAGGTCTTGCCGGCGTTCATACAGGTGCCGACGACCGCGACCACGGGCACTCCCGCGACGTCGAGCGCTGGGCGGAGGGGGATGGCCCCCTGGGTGATGTGGGCGGGCACCCCGACGCGGGCGCCGAGGTAGGGGAAGTGGAGCACCTGGCCCAGCACCTCACACACGAACGGCTCGCCGAAGTCGGGGTTGACGCTGTCGCACACCCCGATGACCCCGCCAGTGTTCAGCAGGTTCACGCGGTCGCCTACCTGGACGGACTCGGGCATGCGCCCAGAGTAGCCGAACAGCGCCTTGCGGTGTCCGAGCGCGCCAGCGACGATATCCCCTGGCTTGATCTTGGACAAGCGGCCGGAGGGGAGCTCGAGCTGATTGTACGTGGTCTTGCTGGTCAGCACACGTACGACGATCACGCCGCCTTCGATCGCCGGGATCTCCGAGCTGAGGTACACCTCGCGCGAGAGGCGGCAGTTCAGGGTGACCGAGCCGATCTTGTCGACGAGCGTCTTCCTCAAAGTGCGCCTCCCGCC
Organism: uncultured Pseudomonadota bacterium; assembly: GCA_903897935.1. Lineage (GTDB taxonomy): Bacteria > Myxococcota_A > UBA796 > UBA796 > CAIUDO01. The sequence goes on along the minus strand of CAIUDO010000223.1, from coordinate 7,704 downwards.
CGGCCGTGGAGCATGCCGGGCAACGCTTGTAGTCGCGAGAAGCCACGGGCGTCGGCCCCAGTCCACTCACCGGCCGCCTCGCCGTACACCCCGCGCGAGGCCGCGCGCAGCGACCACGGGGACGACACCCCCTCGACGAACAGGGCGCCTGGCCGCAACAACACCGAGACCTGCCCGGTGACCCGCTCCTGGGAGCGCAGGAACAGCGCCTCGATGTCACGGCAGACGGGGTCGAGCGCCTGCCCCTCGTGCACCAGATCGCCATACGTGACGGCGACCTGGTCTTTGACGCGCTGCTGGCGCTGCGTGAGCACCAGCTTCTCGAGCTCGCGGTGGGCCGTCACCAGGATCGACGCGGCGGGCGCCTCGAACGCGACGCGCCCCTTCAGGCCGAAGATGGTGTCGCCGAGGTGAATGCCCCTGCCGACACCGAACCTCGCCCCGAGCGTGTTCAGCGCGGTGACGAGCGTCACCGGGTCCATCGCGACTTCGTCGAGCGCGCACGGGACCCCGGCTTTGAAGGTGACCGTGTGCCGCTCTGGGGGGGCCGGGGGATCGAAGGCGCCGCGCGACCACACCCAGGCGTGCTCGGGGAGCGGATCGACCGTGTCCGCCGTCTCGCGGCCGCCGATCGTGACCCCCCACAGGCCAGCGTTGACCGAGTAGGCGGCGCGCTCGGACGGCCAGTCCACCCCTCGGGCGGCGAGGAACAACACCTCATCGGCGCGGGAGAACCCCTCGTCGCGCACGGGGGCGAGGATCTCGAGCTCGGGCGCCAGCGTGCGCAGCGCGACCTCGAACCGGACCTGGTCGTTTCCGGCCGCGGTGCTGCCGTGGGCCACCGCACGGGCCCCGAGGCGCCGCGCCTCCGCGGCGACCACCCGCGCTTGTAAGCCGCGCTCCGCGCCGACGCACAGCGGGTAGAGGTGGCCGCGCAGCACGTTGCCCATCACGAGGAAGCGGAGGGTCTCGTCGAAGAAGGCGGCGCGGCCGTCGACGACGACGTGCTCGACCGCGCCGAGGGCGCGCGCACGCGCCGCGATCGTGGCCCGCTCGGCGTCGTCGAGGCCGCCGGTGTCGACGGTGACGGTGACGACGTCGGCGCCGCGGCGCTCACGCAGCCACGGGACGAGGAACGACGTGTCGAGGCCGCCCGAGAAGGCGAGGACGACGAGCTCAGGCATCGGGGGGCTCCACCTTGCGGGCGCCGAGGCGCGCGACGACGCGGGATTGTTGGGGGCGGCCAGCGACGGCCACGAACAGCGTGTCGTCGCCCGCGACGGTGCCGACGACCTCGCGCCAGCCGGCCTGGTCGATCGCGATCGCCACGACGGTCGCGCGGCCGGGCGGGGTGCGCACGACGATCTGGTTGGGCCCGGCGAGGGCGATCGACTCGATACCACCGATGAGATCGCCGGTGTACCCCGGCGCGGACGGCTCGGCCCGCCCCGCGCGGTACCGACCCTGGATCTTGGCGACGCGCAGCTCTTGCAGATCGCGGGAGATGCTGGGTTGGGTGACCTCGAAGCCACGCGCGCGCAAGCGGGCCAGCAGGTCGTGCTGGCTGCGCACCTCTTCGGCCGACAGGATCTCGAGGATCGCGTCTTGACGCAGCTTCCAGGCTGGATCTCGGTCGGTCACTGGCCCCCCGGTACAACGAACGCCGCGGCGGTCGGGCGCCGTGCATCATGCGCATGCTTTTAGTTTGATGCGCATATTTATGCAAGTATGGAGGTGCGGCCGTGCTTCTGGCGGGCGCCCGTCGCTGGGCCACCGGCATCGTGATGCCCGAGTCCTTCGACGTCGCCGGCATCTTCGTGATCCACTCGACGGCGCCAGCGATGAAGGGGTCGAGGAAGTTGGCGCCGGACTGCTCGAAGCCGAGGCCGAGCGCCTTTGCGGCGTTCGAGGCGAGGTTGCCCGGGTTCTCGAGCCCCTCGTCCCAGACCTCGACGACCTTGCCCATGGTCGCCATGAAGTCGTCGTAGGGGATGCCGGCGACGAGCAGCACGGCGCGCAGGGCCATCTCGGCGAGCAGGGCCCAGTCGCCGGTCAGCACGGCCATGATCAGCGTCTTATAGACGGTGAGGGCGGCCCCGACGAGGGCGATCCAGGCGTCCAAGGCGGCGAGCAGGGCGTCGGCGATGGCCTGGACGGCGGCCTTCAGGGCGTCGGCGATCGCGGACAGCGTCGCGAGGGCGGCCTCCTCGATGGCGTCGATCGCGGCGAGGAGCAGCTCGGCGAGCTCGGGGAAGACGTCTGCGAGCAGCTCCTGGACCAAGAAGCGGACGAAGTCGTAGTAGGCCGGGAGCAGCTCGGTGGCGAAGGCGACGGCGGCGTCGAGCAACTCGCTGACGGCGTCGCGGATGGACGCCCACAGGTCGAGCACAGCGTTGACGAGGGTGTCGAGGGCGTCGGAGACAGCGGAGACGGCCTTGTCCCACCACGACTGGTCCTCGATGCTGGCTTGGTCGGCGACGACGCGGGGGTCGATTTGTGCGAGAGAGGCGGCGCGCTCGGTGTCCATCTGGGCGGTGGCGTCGGCGACGGCGGCCTGTTGGGCGTCGATGGTGGTTTGCTGCAAGGCGGAGATGTCGTCGCGGGCGGCCTGGACCTCGGCGACCTGCTGGGCCTGGAAGTCGACGTTGGCGGCGGTGACGTCGAGCTGGGCGGTCTCGATCGCGGCGGACCCTCGGCGTTGCTCGTTTACCGCGAAGCCCCAACGACATTGCGTGATGGGGCGTTCGGTTCAAGCGTCGAGGAGGGGGGCCTTGAGGTAGCGCTTGTCCTCGGGCTCCTCGAAGCGGATGACCTCGAGGGGGGTAGTCAGGCACGAGAGGTCGATGCGTACGGGCGTCCAGCCGCGGCCGCCACACCTGTGGCACGCCTGACCCGCCTCGGGTTGCCAGTCGTCACGGACGATTCCTGTGCACCGGCACAAAGGGCATCCGCTCTCATCGCCAAGGAACTTCATCACCCACGGCTCCTCGCTGCGCGGCTTCGCGGTCGCGCCGGGGATGCGCCCGACCGCGTAGCGCTCCCGGTAGCCCGGGAGGCCCCAGCCCGTGGAGTCTGCAGACACCACGAACACCCCGATGTCGCCGTACTCGGGGTGGAGGTAACGGCTCGCCTTGAACAGGCGTCGCGAGGCGGTCGGCCAGCGCGCGGGTCGGCTGCTCCAGACGCTGCGCGGCGCCCTTCGCGGCGCGCGCCACCCGCCCGTCTTCGTCGTCGAGGTCGGCGCGCAACCTGGCGAGGCGCTCGTCGATGACCCGCGCGGGGTCGGGGTGGCCGGCGGCCGACGCGATCTGCTCGGCGGCGCGCCGCACGGCGTCGCGGGCGGCGCCGGCGTCGGCGATGACCTGAGCGGGCTCGGCGCCCAGGAGGCCGTCCAGGTCGGGCAAGCGGGCGCCGGGCAGCTGGTCGCGCAGCGTGTCCCAGCCGCGGCGGAACGTGTGGTTCGCGTGCGCGCGCGCGGCCTCGGCGTCGACCTCGTAGGCTGCGGCGGCGTCGGGATCGACGGCGACCGAACGCACCCCAGCCCCAAGCGTGAGCGAGCCCGCCGGGAGGTCGCTATCGACTGGGATGATGAAGAAGCGTGCGCGATCAGCGGTGGTCCAGACCGCGTCGGTGCGCGTGGTCATGGGTGTCCTCCTGATCGGATCGTATCCGAACCCGCGCGCACGACGCTACGGCTTGGCCAGCGGGGCGCACACGAACGCGTCGGGATCGAGGGTGGGCTCGCACGCGCCCTCGCTGCACGCGTCCGGCAAGCACGCGCAGGTGACCTCGCCGTCGCAGTCGATCGGCGCCACGCACGACCACGTCGGCTCGGGGGCGTCGCCGCAGCAGCACGGGTACCCGACGCCGCCGCACCGGGACGGCGTGGTCCCCTCGGGGCAGTCGGCGCCGGTGTCGAGCCGCTCGTCACACGACGGCTCGTAGGTCTGCTGGACACACACCTCGCCGCCGCCGCAGGCGAGGGTCGGCCCGCATCCCAGGGGGTCACCCGGCGGGGTGGGGGTCGCGGGCAAGCACCCGATCACGACCAGCGCGAGGACCATCATGGGCACCTTCCTCCATCAACGTACCCGCGCCCGCCGTCGGCCGGTCGATCTTTTTTTTGTTGCACCCCGATCGTAGTAGGTTACCGCAGGGAGGTCCCGAGCTTGTCGCTCGGCGGCCACCCGTCATCGGAGGCGCGATGCTTGGCAAGTGCGTGAAGTCGGAGGTTGGAGTGCCCGTTCCGTCGCTCCTCCCATCGCTTGTTGCCTGTCTCGCCGCGCCCTCGCGCGGGTCCAAGGCGTCGCTCCCCCCGCCGCGGTGAAGTCACCGCTTCGTGTGGCAGCGGCGCCCCCGGACCTCGATGAGGCCGGGGGCGCCGTCGTTTTGGCGCTTTGCTCCGTGGCGTGATCGTCGCGTTGGGGCGGTCTGTTTTGCATTGCTGCGCGGGTAGCCTCGCGCGGCGTTTCGTCTCCGGTTCGATTCCGGGGCACCACGCGGAGAGAGCGGCGACCCTGGGCCCTGCCTTGGGGCGTCCCGCGTTTTGTCCGAGCGTGGTGCGTGGTTCGCCTGATGTAGCTCATCGGTAGAGCAAATCCCTTGAGTGGGGTTCGGCAGCGGGTTCGATTCCCGTCATCAATCCCGTCGCGTCGTTCCGGCGCGGCCACCGTACAACCACGGTAATCCTGGCGCGCCGCGCGCCAGACCGCGGGGAGGTCCCTCCCCACCCGATCCTGCGCCTGTCTGCCGGTCTGTGCCCCTGCGTCGCCTTCGGGCCCGCAGACGGCCCACCAGGTGGCCGCGTCGGAGCGGGGGCGCGGGGCGCGGCGCGCCTCCTCTTCTTTTGTGTCTGTTGGCTCGTTCACCCCCCAATCGGAGGTCGTCATGTGGAAGGTCGTACAAGTCACTCGTGGGCGTCGGGTCGCGGTCCTCAAGGACGGCGTGTTCTCGTCGTTGTTGCCGCCGGGCAAGCACGTGTTGTGGACGCTCGGGTCGCTGGTCGAGCTCGTCGAAGTCGACGTGTCGCAGTCGGTCGAGCGCGTGCCCGCGGACGATCCCCTGCCGGTCGACGTCGAGGGGGCCGCTCGGGTCGTCGTCGCGGACGGCACACGCGGCGTCGTGCGCGTCGACGGGGTCGTCAGCCAGGTGCTCGGGCCGGGCACCTGGAGGATCTGGTCAGGTGGGGCAGGCGCGGTAGCTACGTCGTTCGTCGACGTCGGCGACGAGCCGGTCGCGCTGTCGGCCGGAGACGTCTTGCCGGTGTCCGCCGACTGGCTGGAGGGGCACTCCAGCGCGTCCTCCGTGCTGGTCCTCCGTAAGGACGGCGCTCCCGTCAAGGTCCTCGAGCCCGGTCGTTACCGCTGGTGGCGCTCCGGCCCGTGGGACACGACGCGCGTCGACACCAGCATGCAGACGTTGGAGCTGCCTGCCCAGGACCTGGTCACCCGTGATCAGGTCCCGGTGCGGGTGAAGGCTGCCGCCATCTATCGAGTCGTCGACCCGATGCGGTTCGTCTCCGAGCCGCACGCGGACACCCTGCTGTATGGTGCGATCCACCTGGTCTTGCGCGAGGTGATCGCCGCGCGTACGCTCGACGGGCTCGTCGAGGCGCGTGAGGATCTCTCCGCGGACCAGCTCGCGCGGGCGGTGGGGGCGCTCCCTGACGTGGGCATCCGGCTGTCCGCCGCGTGGGTCAAGGACGTCATCCTGCCGGGTGAGGTCAAGGACCTGGTCGCGCGGGTGACGATGGCCCGGAAGGACGCCGAAGCCAACGCGATCCGTCGTCGGGAGGAGGTGGCGTCGACCCGCCAGCTCGCGAACACCGCGAAGCTGCTGGAAGGCAACCCGATCCTGCTCCGGCTCAAGGAGCTGGAGGCGTTGGGCGAGCTGGTCGGGAAGATCGACAAGCTCGTCGTGGTCGGGGGTGGGGACCTCGCCCGCCACGTCATGCTGCGCAGCACCGAGCTCTGATCACACGCCGCGATCGTCAACGGCGGGCGTGCGCGCCGAGCGCGCGCTCGGCTTGGGAGATCGCGGCGTCGAGCTCGGCGAGGCGCTCGGCGTCGGGCGCCCGCACCGCTGGCCGCAGCCGGTCGAGGGCCGCGCGCGCCGACGCGACCCCGCTGCTGCTGCCCGACGCGACGTCGAGCTCGAGGGCGCGCCCCACCAAGCGGAGCGCCTCGTCGACGCGCCCGGCCCGCCCGCTCACTTCGGCGAGCGCCTCCACCGTGCGCGCGAGCCCGAGCGCGTCGCCCGCCTGGCGCGCGACCTCGGCGGCTCGCGTCAGCGTGCGCTCCGCGGAGGTCAGGTCGCCGCGACGTACGTGCAGCCTGCCAGCGGTGTCGTAGACCCGACCGAGCGCGCGTGCGTCGCCGAGGGCGTGGTAGACCTGCTCGGCGCGCGCGGCGTGGTGAAGCCCCTGGTCGTACGCCGAGGCGTCGGCGCGCTCGTCGTCGAGCACGAGGCGCGCCATCAGCAGGTCCGTCTCGGCGGCCTCGCGCTGGGACTCCGGGTCGGAGCGCCCTTCGAACAACGCGCGTGAGCGCTCGAGCAGCGCGGTCGCGCGGTCGCGCTCGCCCAACGCGAGCCAGATGGCGGCCTGATCGTTGAGCAAGGACGCCGCTTGACGCGCCGCTGGGGGGTCGTCCCCGGCCGCCCGGCGCACCCGCTCAATGGCGTGGGTGAGGGTGGTGAGCGCCGCCTGCAACGACGCCGCGTCGCCGAGGTCGTAGCCGATGCCGGCGCACACCCGCGCCGCTTCGACGACCAGGGCGGGGGGGTCGTCTGGGGTGAGCCGGCTCTGGGCCTTCTCGGCGGCCCGCAGCGCGTCGCGCAGGGTGTACCCGCCTCCGCGGCCAGCGGCGTGCCACTGCAGGTTGGCCGCGTGCAACAGCGCCTCGGCCTCCAGGCGGTGCCCGAGCGGCTCGTCGGCGCGGCGCGCGAGGTCGAGGGCCTGACGAACGGCGGTCAACGCGGCGTCGAGGCCCCCACGCGCGGCGTCCGCCGACGCCCGATCCAGGCGTCGCCGCACCTCCGAGACGATCGGATCGGCCACCGCGGCGGACGGTGGGGCGCCCCACGTCACCGGCGCCGCCGGTTGGGGCGCCGACGGGGGCGCCGCCAGGCGCGCCGCCCACAGCTCGGCGAGGCTCGGCAGCGTGCTCGCCCGCAGCGACGCGGCGAGCTCCTCGGGGATGCGCAGCCTCCCGCCGCCTTCGTCGACGATGGGCACCCCGGCGTCGGCGGCCACCTGCGCGTCGGCGAGGATGACCGCCGGGTCGGTCCCGAGCAGCTCGGCGAGGGCGGCCACCTCGGCGCGCCCCCCAGCCGCCGCCAGCGCGCGCAACGACAGACGCACCGCCGCCGGGACCTCGAGCGGCCGCGGAGGCCGAGGGGAGGCGGGGCGCGGCGACGGGGACGGCGGGGTCTCCCCGGGTCGCATGACGGCGCGCGGCCCGTCGGCCGCGACGAGGTGGGCCAACAAGCTGGCCAACCGTCCGCCGGTCGGCTCGGCGTCGAACCGCAGCACGAGCGGAACCCGCAGCCAGCCGGGGTGGGTCAGCGCTGCCTCGATCAGGTCCAACGACGGCCCGTCGGCCCGGGTGAGCGCCTCGATGACGAGCACCAGCGTGCGCGAGCGCCCGTCGGCGGCCGCGTTGAGCGCGTGCGCGATCACGTCGGCGGGGCGCGTCGCCGCGACGT
>CAIUDO010000222.1 GCA_903897935.1 uncultured Pseudomonadota bacterium | reverse complement strand
GCGACCTCGAGGAGGCCGCCCGCACCACCGACGTGTCGTCATGGTACGTCGTCCAGGCCGTCCTGTACGCGATCGTGAACGAGCAGCTCTGCACCGAGCTCGACGCTGGCGTGCGATCCGCGGTCGCGTCCGCGAGCGTGTCGTACGAGCAGCAGTGCACCACCTCGTCGACCGGGCAGGTGGCGGTCGCGTACAAGACCGTCCCGGTGACCACGCTGATCGGGCCGATCGAGCCGGTCGGTGGGGGTTGGACCACCCCGGAGGGCTGCCCGTGGCAGCGGCCGGTCACCTCGGTAGAGACCACGCTGTCGACGGTGCAGGTCGGCGACGCGCTGTTCGACGTGACGGGCAAGCGGGGCCGGGACGCGTTCACCGACGCGCTCACGCGCTGCGAGGCCGAAGACGCGGTGCTTTGGTTCGACAAGTGGCGCGGCAAGCGGCGCGCCGCGAACACGACCGGCGCCACGTTCGTGCCGTTCTTCTGGTTCGGCTGGTCGTTCGCGATCGCGGCGGGCAAGAACCGCGACCGGATGGTCGACGCGATGCTGGACCTTCAGTCCGGGTCGACCACCACCCCGTGAGTGAGCACCAGGCGGAGCGCGCCGTCCGCCCACGCCCGCAGGCTCTCGCGCACCGTCGACGGCACCACCCGCGCGCGGCGGTCGAGCAGCGCCAGCGCCTCGTCGATCTCGTGGGTCGCGAGCCACTGCGCGACCCCCCGGCGGTCCAGCCGGTACCGGTCGACGACGTCCCGCGCGAGGCACACCGCGAGGCGCTCGATCTGGAACCGCTCCCACGGCGTCACGCTCTCGGGGGGCACGATCAGCTCGAGATCCGACCCAATCCAGATCGGCGCGTGCTCCGTCAGGTCCACCCCCGCCCACGACAAGCCGTCGTGGGTGGGCGCGATCACGCCGGGTGATCGCCGGATCAGGCCCAACCGATGCAGCACGCGCAAGACGTCACGCAGGTGGCGGGCCTCCATGGCGTCGAACCCGTCGCGATCGAACGGTCGGGTCGGGTCACCGTGCGGGAAGGGGTACCACGCGACCCCGTCGCGCCGCCACGGGCGGTAGAGCACCTCGCGGGCCTGCTCGAACACCAGGTCGGCGAGCACCACCTCGTCGAGCGCCTGCCCGCTGGCGGCGGCGATCGCGGCCCGCACGAGCGGCAAGAGCGGGTGGAGGTCGGGCTCGACGAGGCGGCGCACCAGGCGGTCGGCGGCGTCGCCGACGGTGCCGGCGAGCATCTCCTCGAGGTGGGGATCGAGCAGCAACGACCGCTCGATCGGCTCGGTCCGGACGGCGCCCAGCAGCGACAGCCCGCGCATCGCCCGGTCCCACCGCGGATCGTCGGCGAGCTTGCCGCGCTCGGCGAGCGGCGGGCTCGCGAGGCGCGCCCCGACCCGGCGCGCGGCGGCGACGTCGGGTGTGCCCGCGTGGGTCATCCGCACGGGGTGGTGCAACAGGGCGGCCGCGAGGCTCGCCATGTCGTGCAGCAGCGCGACGGCGCCGTGCGGGGGGGCGTCGAGGTCGTCCGGGGCCGGCATCACGGCGTCGGACGGGTCGAACGGCGGCTCGGCGGGGGCGGGCCCGACCACCCGGTACGCGCCCGCGCGGGGCGGCAGCTCACCGACGACAGGCACGATCAGCTCGGCGCCGACAAGCGCGTCGACGAGGGGCGCGTCTCCCTCCGGGTCCCACACGCGTGACCCGAGCACCTGCCCCGCCTGTTGGTGGCGCCACACGTGGCCCCAAAGGTTGACGACCACGCGCGGGAGCGGCGCCGCTGGTGGCGTGGGCGGGTCCAGGACGGGGGCGCGGCGGGCGAACCGGATCAGGGGCGCCAGGCCGCGCTTGGTGAGGACCGGCGCCGCGTCGCGCGCGAACTCGGGGCCGACGATCCGGCGCGTCGCGTCGAGCACCCCCTCGGTGAACGGCGCCAGCGGCACGACCGACTCGACCTCGGACCAGATGGCGGGGTGAGACACCGAGAGCACCGACACGACCCTCACGAGCGCACCTCGATGCCGTACGGGTAGCCCTGCTCGGTGAGGAACAACTGGCGTTGCTCCGAACACTCCTGCTCGCGGGAGTCCGAGGTGACCAGCGTGTAGAACCACGCCTGATCGTTCGGCCCGCGCGCGCGCAGCACGCGGCCGAGCCGCTGGGCCTCTTCTTGGCGGCTGCCCCACGAGCCCGACACCTGGATCGCCACCGACGCCGTCGGCAGGTCGACCGCGAGGTTGCCCACCTTCGACAACGCCAGCACGCGGGTCTCGCCGGCGCGGAACCGGCCGAAGATGACCTCGCGCTCGCGCGCGCCCGTCTTGCCGGTGACGATCGGCACGTCGAGGCGCCGGGCGAGCCACTCGAGCTGGTCGAGGTCGGTGCCGAGCAGCAGCACCTGGGCGTCGTCGTGGCGGCGCAGCAGCTCGTGCACGACGGGGCCTTTCCTGGCGTTCGTCGACGCGATCTTGAACCGCATCGTGGCGCCGGCCGACACGTACGCCGCCCGGTCGACGTCGCTCAGCGGGATGCGGACCTCGACGCACCGTGCCGACGCGATCCAGCCCTCCATCTCGAGCTGCTTCCACGGCACATCGTACCGTTTGGGCCCGACGAGGGAGAACACGTCGGTCTCGTTGCCGTCTTCGCGCACGAGGGTGGCGGTCAGGCCGAGGCGACGGCGCGCCTGGAGGAACGCGGTCGCGCGGAAGATCGGCGCGGGCAGCAGGTGCACCTCGTCGTAGACGATCAGCCCCCAGTCGGCGTCGTGGAAGATCCGGAAGTGCGGCGGCACGCCGTGACGGTCTTTTCGCCACGTCAACAGCTGGTACGTGGTGAGGGTGACCGGCCGCAGCTCCTTCTTGTCGGCGCTGTACTCGCCCACCTGCTCCTCGGTGAGGTTGGTTCGGGCGACGATCTCGCGCTTCCATTGTTGCAACGCCGTGGTCCCGGTGCACACGACCAGCGTGCGCATGCCGAGGCGGACCATCGCGGCGATGCCCACCAGCGTCTTGCCGGCCCCGCACGGGAGCACGATGACGCCGCACCCACCTCCGATCCCGCCGTGGAACGCGTCGACCGCGGCGAGCTGGTACGCGCGCAGGGACCACGGGGTGCCGTCGGGCAGGGCGCTCGACAAGCGCATGGTGAGCGCCTCGCCGTCGGTGTACCCGGCGAGGTCCTGGACCGGGTGGCCGAGGGCGGTGAGCGCTTGCTTGAGGTCGCCGCGGCGGTGCGGCGGGATGCGCACCGAGCGCGCGTCGACGACGGGGCCGAGCAGATCACCTGTCGCGAGCGATTGAATTTCGGTGAGCAGCGTGGCCGACTCGGCCTCGAGCACGAGCCACTCGCCGTCGCGCAGCAGCCGGAGGCGGCCGTACCGGCCCATACGATCGCGCAGCGTGGGCTCGATGTTCTGCGGGATCGGGTACTTCGCGAACCGCTTCAGCGTGTGGAGCACCTCGTCGGGCGTGTGGCCGGCAGCCGCAGCGTTCCATAGGGACAACGGCGTCAATCGCCACGTGTGCACGTACTCTGGGCTCTTGACGAGCTCGGCGAACGCCAACAAGGCGTCGCGCGCTTCTTCGAACTGTGGGCCGGTCGTCTCGAGCAGGAGCGTGTGGTCGCTCTGAACGATGAGCGGGAGCGTCGCGGTCGGGGTCATGCCGCTCGGCTAACCCGGGCGTCCGTGGGGAGGCTGGGGAGGCTCGCTCGTCCGGTGGGCTACCAGGTGACCGGGTTCGTCGTCGCGCCCCACCACTCCGTGGCGCCGTCCGCGAGCACCGTCGTCCACCCTGATCCAGGATCTACCGACACGATCTCGCCGTCGTCGGTGAACGCGTACAGCCAGCCGCCGTCGTACGCGACCCCGAACGTTCGATCTACCGACAACGCGCCGACCCGGAGCATCGCCCCCGTTGCCGGGTCGACGCGCACGAGGTCGTCCTGGCCGAACGTGGCGCCCCACACCGTCCAGTACAGATACCCGTCCGGCAGGCCAACGAGGTCGCCCGCGGTGTTGTAGGGCGCGCCGTCGACCAGCGGCGTGGCCGAGCAGTCCGTAGGGTCGAGGTGGTTGATCGTGGAGTAACCGCCCGCGTACATCGCGCCGTCGGCGGTGACCGTCAGCGCGTAGCTGTCGACCCCGAGCGCGCACAGCGGCGTGACCTCGGCCGTCGCGGCGTCGATCCGATACAGAGTATCGAACGTGCCGCCGTACAGCACGCCGTCGAGGTCGATCGCGAGGTCGAGGAAGTTGGTGACCGACGCCCCGTCGCTGTCGTGAAACGCACCGATCCACGTAGCGTCGCCGCGAGACGGATCGACGGTGTACAGGTCCGTCGCCGTGCACGCGTACACCGGGTCGCGCGCGATGCCGGGGGGCGGCTCGGTGTCGTCGGTGGGGAGGGTGACGCCGCCGGTGTCGCGGGAGTCGGACGGGGTGTCGGCGGTCTCGGCGGTGTCTTCCGGCGGCGCGCTGTCGACGGGAGGGGCCCACGCCGCGCCGGTGTCGGTGACGGCGCGCGGCGGATCGGGCTCGGTGGACTTCGGGGAGAAGCCGTACTCCCCGCAGCCCACCAGCGCGGCGGCGACGCCGATCGTGCTAGCGGCGCGCATCGTCGATCGCCTCGATCAGCTCGTCCGCGTCGGCGCTGTAGCGGTGCGCCCACGACACGTAGCCGTCCGGATCGATGACCCAGGTGGCCGGCAGCCCTTGCAGCGGCTGCCAGTCCGGCTTGCTGACCTGCTGCTCGTCGGCGAGGGCGGGGAAGGTGAGGCCGAACGCATCGGCCCAAGCCCCGGCGTCCGCCGTGGTGGGCGGGTCCCCGTCTTCGTTCTGGATCAGCACGCCGATCGCGGTGAACGACGGATCTTCTTCGTGAAGCGCCTGGACGACCGGCGCTTGCCCCTGGCAACCCGGGCACCACATCGCCCAGAACTCGAGCAGCACGACCTCACCGCGGTGGTCGGCCAACGCGTGCACGACGCCGTCGCGGTCGGGCAGCGCGAGATCGGGCGCCAGCTCCCCCGGGTCGACGCCCGTCGGGGTTGCCGCGCAGCCCGCGACGGATAGCAAGCACAGGCCCGCGCACCACGTGATCCACGGAGATCCAGCCATGTCGTCCTCCGACGATCCGAGACGCCCACCCACCGGCCTGCCGATGCCGCGCCCGGAGCTGTCCATACCGCGGCAGGGGCCGCCTCGCATGCGGGTGCCGGTCGACCGCGTCTCGTGGGCCGACGAGCCGTTGCCCACGGTGGAGCGCAAGATCGCGGAGCCGCTCGCCACCGTGCCACCAGAGCTTAACGAAGCTGTCGCGCGCGCAGTCGCGCGGGTGCCGGTCGGCGAGGGGGGCACCAGCGGCCTCGAGGATCTGCCGGCCACCACCGTGGTCGCGCCGGAGCGCGAGACTTCGTCGTTTACCCCCGACTCCCCGGCCACCTGGGAGGAGGCGGGCATCGATCCGTCGGTGGCGGAGGGCATCGCGCTGCGCCTGCTGCTCGGCGCCGGGCGGGCGAGCGGGCGCAAGATCGCGGGCGAGCTGTGCTTGCCGCTGCGCCTCGTACAAGACGTCATGAACCGGCTCAAGAGCACGAAGCTCGTGGTGCACGTCGGCACCGACGCGCTCGGTGACTTCGTGTCGGAGCTGTCGGACGGCGGTCGGGAGCGCGCGCTCATGAGCCGCCAGGTCACCACCTGGGTCGGGTCGGCGCCGGTGCCGTGGCCGCAGTACATCGCCGCCGTCGCCGCGCAGGGGCTGTCCCGGCGCCAGGTGCGCATGCCGGACTTGCAGCGGGCGTTCGCCGATCTGTCGCTCAGCGAGGACCTCTGCGATCGGCTCGGTCCCGCGATCGCTGCTGCCCGCCCGCTGTTCTTGTTCGGCGAGCCCGGCAACGGAAAGACGAGCATCGCCGAGCGCATCACGCGCTGCTACGGCGACGACGTCTGGATCCCGCACGTGCTCGACATCGAGGGGCACCTCGTCAAGCTGTACGATCCCGCGATCCACGTCATGAGCCCCGACCAGAGCAAGGGGGCGGACAAGCGCTGGGTCCGCATCAAGCGCCCCACCGTCGTCGCCGGCGGCGAGCTCACCCTCGACATGCTCGACCTGGTGTTCGACGCCGCTACCCACGTGGGTGAGGCGCCGCTGCAGCTCAAGGCGTCGTGCGGCACGTTCTTGGTGGACGACTTCGGGCGCGGCAAGACGAGCCCGAAGGAGCTGCTCAACCGCTGGATCTTCCCGCTCGAGAGGGGCATCGACTTCCTCGCGCTGCCGGACGGCCGGAAGGTCGACGTGCCGTTCGCGTGCATGCTCGTCTTGTCGACGAACCTCGAGCCGCGTGACCTCGCGGACGAGGCGTTCTTTCGTCGGATCCCCTACAAAGTGCACGTCGGCGACCCGCACGAAGACGAGTTCATCGCGCTGCTGGAGCTGCTCGCCGGCAAGATGGGCGTGGCGCTGCCGCGCGGGTCGGCGAAGTACCTCGTCGAGCGTCACTACAAGCTCCCGAAGCGCGCGATGCGCTTCTGCCACCCGCGCGACCTGCTGCTCCAGGTGGAGCACCTGTGCCGGTACACCGGCGCGCCGCTGGCGGCCGGCCCGCCCGAGTGGGATCGGGTCGTCGCCAATTACTTCGGGCTCGCGTAATGAACCCCGTTCGTATCGTTGGTTTTGGGACCGGTCTGTGGGGCTTGCCGAGCGCGAGCCCGTTCGTGAGCAAGCTCGCGATGTCGTTGCGGATGGCTGGCGTCGACTACACGCTGGAGGCGCCGGCGGGGCGCCCGGCGTCGCGCACCGGCAAGGTGCCGTACGTCATCCGCGAAGACGGCTCGCTCCTCTCCGATTCGAGCGTGATCTTGGAGCGGCTGGCCGCTGAGCGCGGGTTCGACCTCGACGCTGGGCTCACCCCCGGGCAGCGCGCGCAGAGCTTGCTGCTGCAGCGCGCGCTCGAGGGCTCGACGTACTGGTCGATGCTGTGGCTTCGCTGGTTCTCCGACGACGGCTGGTCGATCACGCGCGCCAACTACTTCTCGAACTTGCCTGCTCCGGCGCGCTGGCCGGTCTCGACGCTCGTGCGGCGCGAGGTTCGTGCGTCGGCGTGGGGGCAAGGCGTCGGGCGCCACGTTCCCGATCGGATCGTGGCGATCGGGCTGGCGGACGTCGCGGCGGTCGAAGGCGTGCTCGGGGCCCAGGACTTCATGTTCGGGGCGCCGTCCGCCGCCGACGCGGTCGTGTGGGCGTTCTTGGGCGGGGTGGCGCGCGCGCCTTACGCGGACGCGTTGAGTCGTCGCGTCCGGGAGTCCGAGGGGCTCATGGCGTTCTTCGACCGGATGGACCAGCGTTATCCGCCGCCACCCGGCGACCCGTCCGGGAAGGTGCCCGCCGGCTGATCAGCGCGCCGCGAGGCGGGTCAGCAGGTCGTGGTACGCCGCGAACGGCGCCACCGTGACCGTGGGGTCCTTGCCGGTGTCGTCGTAGCGACGGACCGCGACCGCGGCCGCGAACCCGGGCCGCTGCTCGAACGCGGCGCGCTCGGCGTCCGACATCGGGCCGCCCTGGACGGCCAGGCTGCGCACCGAAGACGGCGTGAGGGCCGCCGCGTACACGGGGTCGCAGGCCACCAAGTAGCGCTTGGCGGCGACGTGATCGCGGATCGGCTCGGTCACCTCCGGCCCGAACCACCGGGCGAGGTAGCGCGCGCCGACCTCCTCGTGCCTCCAGTCCTTGTCGAGCTTGGCGTCGATCGGGAACAAGTCGCCGATCAGCAGGTGCCCGACGTCGTGCAGCAGCGCGGCGGCGACGATGGCGTCGGGCTGGCCGTCCCGCGCGGCGAGGGCGGCGCACTGCAGGCCGTGCTCGAGCTCGGTGATCGCCTCGTCGTAGAGGTGCAGCGCGGCGGGGCTCGCGTAGCGGTCGAACAGGTCGGACAGCGGGCGCGGCGCGGGGCGGGGGGCGGCGCGGACCGGCTTGCCCAAGAAGTCGTCGTTGACGCTGATGCGCGCGCGGGCGCCGTCGAAGCTGTGGCCGTGGGCGGCGAACTCGGCGCGCTTGTCGGCGTAGTAGACGTCGCGGAAGTCGCCCTTCGAGAGGGCGTTGTACGTCAGGTACAGCGCGCGGCGCGGCCGGTCGGTGCGGTTGGTGCCGCTGCGGTGGGGCGCGAAGCTGTCGAACAGCACGACGTCGCCGGGGGAGGCGTCGACCGGCTGCCACTCGAGCGCGTCGACGACCGCCGGGTCGATGCGGCCGCGCGTCTCGGGCAAGCGGCCCCTCGTGTGGCCGCGCGCGAACTCGAGGCCGCCGCTCGCGCCGTTCGCGACGTCCAACGGCACCATCACCGAGATGTGGTGGTCGACGAAGCGGTAGGCGGGCGCGTCTTGGTGGGGCGCGAAGCCGGCCCCGCCGGGCTGCTTGTGGTTGACCTTCTCCTTGTAGAGGATCGCGGGCTCGCCGAGCAGATCGCCGACCCAGCCGAGCAGGTCGTCGCCGCAGATGAACCCGCGGAGGCCGGGGTGGTGGCCGATGAGGTCTTCGCTGCGCGCGAGCGCCGGGCCGCGCTCGGTCTCTTCGAAGTGGTGCAGCCCGGGCCCGTCGAGGTGGGCCCACTCCGAGACCTGCTCGACCCACGCGGTCAGATCGGAGAGGAGCGCGGCGTCGACCGCTCCGGGCAGCACGAGCCACCCTTGTTCGTGGAACGCGGCGCGCTGGGTGTCGGTGAGCGGTGACCTCCGAGACATCGGACCTCCACGGCGCGGCCCCGCTATCACGCCGGGTCGAGCACCGCGTCGAGGTGCTCGGTGATCACGTGGCACTCGTCCTCTTCGACGGTCACCTCGTGGTATTGGGCGACGAACCCGGGCGCCGCGACGTCGACGCCGAACGTGCCCGCCATCTCGGGCGCGCACGCGAACGCCGACCCGTACGGTTCGCATACGAACGGCTGGTCGCACGCGGCGTCGACCGGGCAGTAGCTGACCTCGGCGCCCGCGAGGTCGTCGCCGAACGCATCCCGCACGGTCACGACGATCCCGGGCACCTCCTCGCTGGTGCAGTCGACGGGGGACAACGCGAGGGTGAGCGCCTGCCCGATCACGTGGCAGGTGTCCGCCTCGATGGTGACCGACTCGGTGACGGCGCCGTAGCCCCACGCGTCGGCGCTGATCGTCATCGGGCCGGCGACCTCGTACCCGCACAGCCACGTGTCCCCGATGTTGTCGCACGAACCGGACATCCCGGCGTCCGACGTAAACGACACGGTGGGCTCGGCGGAGGCGGCCAGGGGGCCCCCGGAGTCGTCGGTGAGGGTCACGCTGACGGAGACCGCCGCCAACGTGTCACAGTTGACCGCGGTGTCCTTCGTGCCGGCGCAGGCCGCGAGCCACAACAAGAGGGTCATTCGGCCTCCGATGCGACCATCTAACGGATCGCGACGTCGACGCCGGCCCCGAGGAACCGGTCCGGGAACGACCACGCGCGCGTGAAGTCGGCGACCGGCACGCGGACGTCGACGTGCACGCCGAGCGCCTGGGTAGGCCACCACCGCACCACGCCGTACGCGCTGAGGCACGGCAGCGCGCTCGTGTCGGACCAGGTGAAGTCGAGCCCCCGCGCGGGCACGTCGACGACCTGCTTCATGACGACGACCCGCACGCCCGGCAGCAGGTAGCCGCCGGCCTGCAACCCGAGCGGCAGCCGACGCTCGGCGCCGAGGGCGAGCGAGGTGACGAAGTGCCACTTGCTCCCAGAGAACCCCTCGTCGAACCAGTCTTGCGCTTCGGTCACCACCTGCTCGCGCACCCCGACCCGCAGGGTGTCGCCGATGGGTACGGTGACGGCTTGATCCCAGCCCATCCCGGACCACCCGGGATCGACGACGCGGACCGCGAGGGTGGGCCGGCCGAAGCGGCTCTCGGTCGGCCACAGGTTGAGCACGTCTGCGCCCGCGGAGACCTGGACCGCGGGCGGGGCGTCGGCGGCGGGGATCATGGGGGATAGAGCTCCGAGAACGCGTCGCCGAACGCTTTGTTGAGCACGGACTGGTGGTCGTGGCCTTCGAACACCCGGCTGGTGAGGTCGAGGCCCTCGTGCGCGTCCAGGCGCTCGACCAGGGCGTCGAACAGGCTGTTCATGGGAGGGCCTTCGACGGAGCCGATGCTGAAGTGTGCGCGCCCGGCGACGGTGGACGCTTGCTCCTCCCAGGTGAACGGCGCGCCTTGGTCCCACCAGCTCGACGGGCTGATCGCGCCGAAGCGGCCCCACCGGTCGCCGTGGTGGAGGAGCAGCCACACGGTGGCGAGGCCGCCGTAGCTGTGCCCGACGACGCCGCGATCTTCGGGGGCCCCGCCGACGTCGAGGGCGGCCTCGCGCTCGGGCACGAGCTCGCCTTCGACCCACCCGAAGAAGGGGTCGACGCCGCCGGCCCACTCGGTCCAGTCGTCGGTGGGCATCACCTCGACCTCGAACGGGGTGGTGTAGTCGCGCTCGCGGGTGTCTTGGTTGCCGACGCCTACGATCACGATGGGATCGGCCTCTCCGCGGCGCACGGCGGCGTCGAGCTGGCGGGCGGCGGTCTCGAAGTGCACGTCGCCGTCGAGCAGGAGCACCCACGGGGCGCCGGGGCCCCGCGGGGCGTCGGGTCGGAGGTACGTGCCGACGACGTAGGTGGTGTCGAGCGGCTCGGCGTAGACGTCGACCTGCTCGAGGGTGCCGACGAGGGGCCGGCAAGCGGCCAGCAAGACGAGCATCTCTGCCCCCCGGCGCGCTGGTAACTCCTGCCCGGCTCAGTGCCCGCGTCCGACCAGGGGTGGTCGCCGATGCGAGAGCGACACCCTGGATGACCGAGGCTCCCCGGTGCCAGGTCGATCACCTTCAGCCGCCGCGGACGGGCAGGCGGAGACCTGGCGTTGCTGGCTCATCAACGCCGACCCCTCGAACAGGGGTCAGGTCGATCACTTTCGAAAAGCGCGCGGGATGACCGGACACCCGGCGTTGCTCCGTCGCTGAGGGCGTCCGATCAAAAGTGATCGACCTGACCCCTGGATCGGATGGTCGCCGATGCGAGAGCTTCATCCGAGATGATCGCCGGCTGGAACGTGATCGTCTCTGGCGAGGCTCCCCGGTGCCAGGTCGATCACATTCAGCCGCCGCGGACGGCAGGCGGAGGCCTGGCGTTGCTGGCTCATCAACGCCGACGCCTCGAACAGGGGTCAGGTCGATCACTTTCGAAAAGCGCGCGGGATGACCGAACACCCGGCGTTGCTCCGTCGCTGAGGGCGTCCAATCAAAAGTGATCGACCTGACCCCTGGATGGCATGGTCGCCGATGCTAGAGCTTTATCCGAGATGATCGCCGGCTGGAACGTGATCGTCTCTGGCGAGGCTCCCCGGTGCCGGGTCGATCTGGGTCAACCCGTCCATCTACTCGGCGCCGAACCTCCCGCGCGCCCACGCGTGCACCCGCGCCACCGTGGCCTCGTCGGCGACCCACGGCAACACCAGCACCGCCCCGATCGTGCCCGAGAACCGGGTGTTCGGCCCGTAGTAACCGTCTTCCAGGCCCCCACCGATCGACGTCCACGCGCGCGGCGTGCCGTAGTCGGCGGCGCCTTCGCCCACCAGCGCCCCGTCGACCCACCCGGCGACCGCGCCGTCGACCGCGTGGGTGACCCCGGCGAGCCGAACCTCACCCGGACCCTCCTGCAACCCGCTGCCCACCGCGAACCGACCGTACACCGACTCACCCCACGCGCCGAGCGCGTGGGTGCAGATCGGGCTCCGTCAAGCGGCACCTCGCAGAGATGGTAGCTTGGCCGGTGCATTTGTCTGAAGCCTGGCTGGTTGGCCGAGCGCCCTTGCGGAGCGTCGAAGGCGGTCGAGGACCCAACGCACGAAGTCGCT
>CAIUDO010000221.1 GCA_903897935.1 uncultured Pseudomonadota bacterium | reverse complement strand
CGACGACGCACAAGCCCCGCTTCGCACGCACGCCACCCCCCGAAAACCACGGTTCCTGCGCACATCGCCCGACCCGGACACACGTCTCCGGTCCCGTCGCGCGTCCTCGCCGCGCTTCAAGCCCCCGCCGCGCGCTCCGCGCCTCCCGGCGGCGGGTCCTCCATCCGGCGGTGCATGGCCGGTCTCGGTGTGGCGCCAGATTCAGCGCCCCGCGCCCCCGCCGAAGATCCACGCCGCGCTCGACGAGACATCGCCCGAACCGGGAAATGCGGCGAGCAGCACGTCGCCGGACCCATCGTCGTCGACATCGTCGAGGCCGACGGCCACCTGCCCGATCCCCACCGTGGGCACCGTGACGGTGGCCCACGGTTCGTTCACCGCGTTGACGGTGCCCGAGACCGGACCGTGGACCACGTACAGCCGCTCCCCCGCGATCGCCATCGGGTCGACGACCCCGTCGCCGTCGATGTCGGTACCCGAGACCGAGAGCACGGTGCCGTCGAACTGCAGGCGGGCGCGCGCGTTCACCAGGGAGCCCGGCTTCGTGTCGACGTCGACCACGTACAGTCGGTCTCCTCCGGCGGCCCCGATCAGGGCGTCCGCGAGCCCGTCGCCCGTCACGTCCAGGTCGCCCGCGACCGACGACCCCGCCTCGAACCCAGCTTCTTCGCCGAAGTACCGGGTCCCCGCGTCGACGAGCGGCACATCGCCCGACACCGGCCCGACCACGAGGTAGGCCGCGCCCGAGTTGGTGCCGAGGAGGTCGGCCGCCGGCGCGCCGACGATCAGGTCCTCCAGACCGTCGCCGTCGAGGTCCCCGGCGGTCGCGACCGCGCTCCCCCCGGGCTGCGCCCCATCGGCCGTGAGCCACGCGTACGCGGCATCCGTGATCGTGCGGGCGCCCGCGTCCGGGGCCGAGAGGAGCAACACGCCGCCCCCATCGGTGCCGACCACGACGTCGGCGCGCGCGTCGTCGTCGAGGTGCGCCGTAACGAGCGCGACAACCGGCGCGTCGTCCCAGGTCGGGGCAAGGATGGTGTCGGCGTTCAGCGCTGCGACGCTCCCCCCGCCGCTTCCCGCCCACACCACGTAGACCGTGGAGAGCGCGTCGGCGGCGATGACGTCGTCGAGCCCGTCGCCGTCCACGTCGCCCATGGCCACGGCGTGGCCGAGGCGCGTGCCCCCTGGACCGATCACGATTCGACTGGCCTCCTCCTGAATCAAGCGTTGGCCCTTGGTCCCACCGAGCATCACGTAGACCGCCCCGGCCCTGTCGGTGCTGTACTCGGGCGCCCCGATGACGACGTCGGGCACGCCGTCCGCGTCGGCGTGGCCGACCGCGAGCGCGCGACCCGCCTCGTCGGATGGCAGACTCGCGACGAAGTTCGTCATCGCGTCGGCGTCCGTCGCTGCGCCCGAAAGCCCACAATCGTCCACCCGACCGCACACGTTGTCGACCCCGTCGCCGCACACCACCTCGGCGGTGGGCGACACCGTGGCGTCGTCGTCGTTGCAGTCGTCGGTGTCGGCGACGAACCCCGGCAAGGCGACGCAGGACGCCGTCGACGCGCCCTCGGCCGCGTGACCGTCCCCGTCGAAATCGGCAAACCACGTCGGCTCGGCGCACACGGACCCGGAGCCGGCGCCGCAACCGGCCGCCCAGGCCGCAGTCCACAACCAGCGGTGTCTCATGGTCTCTCCCTTGTGCCTCCGTCGAGGGGCACCACGCAGGTGTGCGTCACACGAGTCGCGGGGACGACTCCGGCAAACGCGCCTTCATCTCCGCGACCTGCCGTTCCAGCGCCTCGACCGCGGAGCGCACGCGCTTCGCCTGCTCTTTCGTGAGCTTCTCGACCGGCACCGCCCCTCCATTGACCCGTCAGGCCCTCGGAGTCCCGCGCGGTCCGTTCAAACCGGGTCACCACGCGAGGGATAGGAAACATCAAGCATCCTGGGAGGCTACCCCAAGCCCCAGCCGACCGCAAGACGGGCTGCCCGACGACGCACAAGCCCCGCTTCGCACGCACGCCACCCCCCGAAAACCACGGTTCCTGCCCACATCGCCCGACCCGGACACACGTCTCCGGTCCCGTCGCGCGT
>CAIUDO010000220.1 GCA_903897935.1 uncultured Pseudomonadota bacterium | reverse complement strand
GTCGTTCGACGGCTCGTCGACGATCACGTCGACTTCGAGCGGATCTTCGTGGCCGCCCGCATCGAAGATAACGTCCGCGACGGCCTCGCCGCCCGCCGACGTGTCGGCGCCCGGCTGCGGGGCCTCGGCCGCCGCTTCGGCTGCTGCCGCGCCTGCTCCCGGCGCGTCTTGCTGGGAGCCGCCCTCGCCTTCACCGTCCCGCATCGAACCTCCTGGCGGGCGACACTAATCCCCATCGCCCGGAGGGCAATGGGGCGCGTCGCCTTCCGCCGGGCCCACGCCGACTCACGCGACCGAGCGCGCGCCCAGCTTGGTGGAGAGCGCGGCGCCGAGCCCGACCGCGGACGCGATCACCAGGGCCACGACGCCGACCCACGACAACGTCGACACGAAGCAGACCGCGACCGTGCCTACCAGGAACGCGGCCCACCGGCCGTGGTGGCGCTCACGGAACGGGAGCCGGTCGCCGAGCGCCTGACAAAGGGCGACGAAGCCCATCATCCACGCCGCCCCCAACCCCGCTACGATCGCGACCGCGAGCGGGAGCGGCAAGATGAGGACCGCGAACAGGACGGAGACCATCACGAGGCCGAGCGTGAGCCCGGCGCCGGTGATGCCCGAACGGACCGGGTGCGCGCGGATCGTCTCCGCGACCCGCCCGACACGATCGGGGAACAGCCCGATCACGAGCACGCCAGCGCCCGCGAACGACAACAAGAACACCAGGCGACGGGTGAGCAGGGCCAGCAGGCCCTCTTCGGCCTGCGGGGCCGCCATCGCGATCCGGTTGCCCTCGACGACGCCCCCGTCGTCGACGAAGACCTCGCCTCCGAACGAGACGGCGTCGCCTTCGATGCGTGCCCCCGGGCCGACGCGCACGTCGCCCCCGAACGCCGTAGCGTCGCCGCGGACCCGACCGAGGACCACGAGGTCTTCGCCGTAAGCCACAGCGTCGCCGACCTCGTCGTCGACGCGGACCACGACGTGCGCGCCACGCTCCTCGTCGTCGACGTGGGCGGGCATCTGCATCCGGCCGGCTGCCCGGGTGGGATCGGCGGCCTGCGCTTCGTCGAGACGGGCGCGCAGCTCGGCCATCCGCGCGTCCAGCTCCTCGAGCTCGAGGCGGCGCGCTTCGATCAGCCGCTGCACCTGCTCCAGACGCTCGATGTCGGCGTCAACCGCGACCTCGATCGCCTCCGAGGCCTCGGTGGCTTCGGTGCCGGCAGCCGCCTCGGTAGCCTCAGTGCCTTGGCCAGGCGGTGCCTCCGGGGCGCCCGCGAGCGCCGTCGGAGCCAACAGCCCGAGCCACAACCCGCACGCAAACGCCGTGATGGAGAGGGACGACGCGCTCATGTCAGCCTCCGAACAGGGAACGCGGCCCGGGTGACCACCAGACTGGCGCCGACCACCACGACCGTGACCAACGACAACACCCCCTGGACCGCTGCCGGGCCGCGGGCGACCGCGAACAGGCCGTGCAGGGCGGCCTGCCCGAACGCGACCAGCTCGATCATGCGCGCCGGGACATCGCCCGACGCGAGCACCATCACGCACGCGGCGCCGAGCAGACCGAAGCCGACGCCGAGCTCGACGCGGGCGGAGCGCTCGGGCGCTCGCGCCTCCGCCATCACCGCCGCGACCAGGCCGGCCGGGATGACCGGGTCATCCACCGCCGCGAACGCGGAGGACAGCGGATCGAGCGCGATCACGCGCGCGTTGCAGGCCGGACAGTCATCGAGGTGCGCGGCGACGTGCGCCGCGACGACGTCGTCCAGGTCGCCGTCGACGAACGCCGCGAGGAGATCCTCGGGAACGTGTTGACTCATGCGTCACCTCCGGCGGCTTCGTACAGGTCGCGCAGCTTGCGGCGCGCGCGAAAGATCCGGTTCATCACGGTGCCCAGGGGCAGGCCCAGCACCTCGGCGATCTCGACGTACTTCATGTGCTCGAAGTGGTACAAGACGAGGATCTCCCGATACATCGGGGCGAGCTTCTCTAACGAGGACAACAAGAGGTCGGCCCGCTCCTGACGCGAGACCTGCTGCTCCGGGCGCAACCCGGGATCCGTCACCTCCCCCGGCTCGTCCCATGACCGCCGCGCCCGCCGC
>CAIUDO010000219.1 GCA_903897935.1 uncultured Pseudomonadota bacterium | reverse complement strand
GCGCCGCCGCGAGGTCGAGGGCGAACCGGTCGGGGCCGTGGAGGTCCTGCCCACGCATGCCGAGCACGACTTGCGCTTGCTCGGAGCCCGCGAACCGACGAACGAACGTGGGGCGCACCGGAGCGCAGGGGGCGCGCTCGGGCAGGAGGAACGGCGTCGCGTCGAGCCGCTCCAACCAGGGCTCGAGCACCTCCTCACACATCTGCGGGTCGACCCCGCCCGCGACCGCGACGACGACGTTGGCTCCGACGACGTGCTGCGCGTGAAAGCCCTCGAACACCCGGCGCCCGAGCTTACGTAAGGTCGACGGGGTGCCGCGCGGGGGCAACCGCCACGGGTGGTTCGGCCAGAGCTGCTCCTGGAGGGTGATGTCGGCGACCTCTTCCGGCCGATCCGGCAGCGACCGCAGGTCGTCGAGCAGCTCCTCGCGGACCCGCTTCCATTCCGCCGACTCGAAGCGCGGCTCGACGAGCGCGGCGCCGACCAGGTCGAGCGCCTCGTCTGACCACGCGGACGGGAACGTGGCCCGCAGGCCCATCGTGGTCGGGCCCGAGTACCCGGAGAGGTCGGTGGACGCCTCGTCCATCGCCTCGGCGAAGTCGGTGGCGTCGAGCTCGCCGGCGCCGGCGCTGAGCAGCTCGGACCACGCGACGCCGAGGCCAGCGACCCGCTCCTCCTCGAGCAGCCCGCCGCCGAGCAACACCACGTGTGCGGCCGCGACCTGCCCGTCATCGGGCAGGATCCACAGGGTCGCGCCGTTCGGGTACACCTTACGAACCGGCTCCGGGGAGCGGGCGACCGCTGACTTCGGCGACCCACGCGCGCCGACGTCGAGCGCCTTGCTGGCGATGCGGGTGCTGACCGTGCGATCGAGCACGACTGCGCCGCGGTGATCGGGCGCGAGCCACGACCGCGCCACGCGCGCGACGTCTTCTGGGGTGACCGCCGCGACGGCGTCGCGGAAGCGCTTGTAGGCGAGGGGATCCCCCTGCGCCCCCCACGACGACACGATGTCCCCGGCGATCCCGTCGGCGGTCTCGCTCGAGAACGTGAGGTCCGACAGGATCGCCTGCCGGGACCGCTCGATCAGGCGCCCCGCCATGCCATAGCGCTGGACCCGCTCGATCTCCTCGAGCGTGGCGTGCAACGCGTCGATCGTCGCGCCCTCGTGGGGGCGGAACCCGACCCCGATCGCGCCCCCGCGCGGCCGCGACGCGACGGTGGCCCACACCGAGTTCGCGAGCGCGCGGTCGAGCTGGAGTCGGGCGGTGAGGATCGAGCTCGCGCCGTCGCCGAGCGCGGCGAGCAGGACCTCGAGCGCGGCGGCGTCCGGGTGCCCGAGCGGCGGGCCGGGCCACGCGAGCTCGACGATCGCCGACTCGAACGGGCGCTCGATCCGGTCGAGCCAGCGCCCGGACCCACACGACGCAAGGGCGCACTCGGCGCGAGGGCCGGCCGGCGCCCAGCCCTCGCTTTGGGCGCGCACCGCCGCGATCACGTCGACGCGGTCGACGTCCCCGACGACGACCAGCACCGCGCGGTCTGGCCCGAAGCCACGCGCCCAGAACCCCCGGACCCGCTCGACGTCGTGGCTGCGGACCGACGCCGCCGTGCCCAGGACCGGCCGCCCGTACGGGTGGTCGCCGAACACCCGGCTCGCCGCCCGCTCGGCGACGACGGCGTCCGGATCGTCGTCGTAGCGACGGATCTCTTCGATGACGACGTCGCGCTCCCGCGCGAGCTCGTCGGCGTCGAACAGCGGGTACCGCGCCATGTCGACGAGCACGTCCAGGGTCTCGGCGAACGTGGCCGGCGAGGTGTTGTGGACCGTCGCGTGAAGGGTGATCTGGTCGTGGTCGGTCCACGCGTTGAGATCACCGCCCGAACGCTCAATCGCGGCGGCGGCCTGCCCAAGGCCCCTCCGCGGCGTGCCCTTGAACAGCATGTGCTCGAGCAGGTGCGCGACGCCCTCTTCGCCCGGCAGCTCGTCGCGGGTGCCTACGTCGAACGCCAGATGAACGGACACCACGGGTGCGGTGCGCTTGACCACGACGGCGACGCGGAGGCCGTTCTCCAGGATTTCGTAGGTCAACTGCCGTTACCTGGCCTGTAGCCCTTCGGGGCAGTCGGGGCGTGCGTCGTACACGTACCAGCCGAGCTCGTCGGCCCAGATCTCACCTTCGTACGGCCACACGCGGGTGCCGCGCTGCTTACGCAGCTTACGCAGCTTGCCGATCGGGTCGCCGAACTCGAGGGTGCCGGTGACGGCGGCCCGCTCGTAGAGCTGCGTCTCGAACTGCATCATGTCGAGCCGCGTGATGTCGACGTTGTTGAGCATGTCGGCGAGCTGGGCGCGGGCGCGCTCGGCCGAGTCGAGCACCCGCTGGCCCTCGATGTCGATGATCTCGGCGCGCCGCTGCGTGAGCCAGTCACGCGCCTGCGCCGCGAACGGGCTGGCCGACGCTGCCTGCAGCCGCCCCAGCTCGTCGTCGGCTTTGGCGACCGTCGCGAACGCGTCGTGGATGCGGTCTTCTTTGGCGAACCGCTGCAAGACCTCGGTGGGCAGCTTCGTGGCCTTGCCCTCGTCGAGCGCCTTCACGTCGTCCCAGGCTTGTTGGCGGCTCGTGCCGGCGATCGAGCTGGTGAGCGCGTCGCGGGTGGGCGACCAGCGCGCGGCGAACGCGTCGATCTCCTTGGTGGCCTGCGGGAACTTGCACATCATGAACAAGCTGTACGTGCGGAGCAAGTCGGCTTCCGGCAGATACCAAGCTTCGAAGTACGGCGTGTCGAGCGTGTGGAGCTGGGCCAAGGCTCCGTTCATGTCGTCGAGGCGGAAGTGCGCCCACGCGCGCTCGAACACCGACTCCGGCCAGAACTCGCTCTCGCGCGAGACGTCTTCGAAGTGCTCGATCGCGCCGGCGTAGTTGCCAGCGCCGTAGTTCGCGCGGGCCACGTTGAGCGTGAGCATGTTGTCCCAGCGCGCGCCCTCTTCGGGGTTGCCGACCTGGCGCGCGATGAGCAGGGGCGCGAGCGCTTCGTTGTACTTCTCTTGCTGCGACAGCACGATGCCGCGCAGCGCCTCGGCTTGCGGGTACACCGGCGACGACTTGTCGACCATCATCAAGATGCCGGTCGCGAGCCCGTATTGACCCTCGGTGAGGTTG
>CAIUDO010000218.1 GCA_903897935.1 uncultured Pseudomonadota bacterium | reverse complement strand
GACGCGCAGGAGCTCCGGGAGGAGGGCACGGACCCGCTCGTGGCGGACACCGACGGGGACGGGCTGTCGGACGGCGACGAGGTCATCACGCACAATACGGACCCGCTGGGGACGGACACCGACAGCGACGGGCTGACGGACGGCGACGAGGTGCTGGTGCACGGGACGGACCCGCTGCTCACCGACACGGACGGCGGCGGCGTCGACGACAAGACGGAGCTCGACAACGGCACGGACCCGCTCGACTACGAAGACGACATCATCGAGGAGATCGAGCCGTCGATCCAGTACAAGGGCGGCGGCGGCATCTCGTGCGCGGTCGGCGGCGGCGGTCCGGGCGCGGGCGCGGCGCTGGTGGCGGGGCTGCTGCTGGCGCGCCGGCGGCGGGCGCACCGTTAGCGACGCTGGCTTGCCGCGCCCTCGCGCCGCACCCCGGGCGCCAGCCACGCGAGCATCAGCAGGGGCATCGCCGCCAGCACCGGCGCCGCCCGCGACGTCAGCGCGGGGTAGATCGCCTGCATCACCGGGGCGACCACGACGCCCGCCGCGAACGCTGCTCCTCCCGCCATCCACGGCCGCCCCCGCAGCGCGAACGCCGCCGCGAACGCCCCCGGCACGAACGCGTACCCGACCGTCGGCGCCAGGATCGCGGCCGCGGCGCCGAGCAGCGCGCTCACCCCGTGCCAGCCGCGCTCAGCGGGGCCCCACCGGCGCGCGAGCGTCAGCGCGGCGGCCGGCACCACCCCCCCGACCGCGGCGAGCGCCACGAACCGCCCCTCCGCGCCGGGCGCCTCGGCGACCCGCTCCCAGAAGTCGGGCTGCACGTACGGGAACAGCACGAGCATGGCGACGCCCGCTGCCACCGAGGCCACCGCCGCTCCGAGCCACGCGGCGACGCCGAGCACCACCCCGCCCCGCGCGTCAGGCCGCCGCCGGGCGAGCGCCACCACGAGCGCTGCCGCCCCGGAAAGCCGAACCGCCGCGGCCGGCATCACGAAGGTCGTCCCGGCGATCTGGGCGTACACCGCGGCGTCTTCGGGCCCGGTCGCCGCCGCCGCGCCGCCCGCGTCGAGCCACGCGCGCGCGAGGCCCGTCACGCAGTCCCCGGCTTGTTGCACGGAGCGCGGGTCGAGGCCCGCTGGGGTGTCGTCGGGCGTGTGGTACCGCCACGCGTCGTGGATCAGCGCGAAGTCGTACCCGGTCCAGCCCGCCCGCCGGAACACCAGGAAGTCCGTCGCGTTCGGCAACGCGTCGTACACCGTGCGCGCGAGCGACGTGGCTTGCACGCGGCAGCCCGAGCGCTGCCACGCGGCGAGCACCGGCCCGGTCGGGCCCGCAGTCTGGAACATGTAGACGGGCCCGCCCGCCCCGCGCGCCTCGACGTTCAGGACGACGCGCCGCGCGCCCTTCGCGCGCGCGGCCTCGGCCCGTGCCCCGTACAAGCCGAGCTCCTCGGCGTCGGTGATTAACACCTTCAAGTCGGCGGGCGGCCCGTCGACCGCGAGCGCGCGCGCGGCCTCGACGACCACCGCCAGCCCGAACCCGTCGTCGGACGCCCCGGGGGACTCGGGCGCGCTGTCGGAGTGCGCGACGAGCCAGACGCCGTCGCGATCGTCGGCCCCTGGCGCGGTCGCGACGAGGTTGACGCCGCGCACGTCGCCGATCGTGAACGGGTGCGGGGTGACGACGAACCCGGCCGCGGTGAGCGCGTCGCCTACCGACGACAGCGTGGCGGCGTGCTGCGGGCTGCCCGACGGGCGCGGCGCGGTCGCCCAACCGCGCACGAGCGCCATCGCCCGGGTCGCTGAGAAGCGCTCGGCGGGCGGATCGGCGGGCACCTCCGGCAAGCGCGCCCACCCGATGGCGCCCCCGGCGAGGCAGCCCGCCAGCGCCGCCCACCTCGCGACCGTCCCCGCCACACGCCACCCCCGCGGTCGGCATGACGCCGCGTCGATGGTCCCATACCCGGCCTTGGGCCTCGTGTGTAAGGCCGGTGAACGGTGTCGGTGGGCGTCTCGTGGGGCACGTCGTGCCTGGAGGTGCCGATGCTCATCGCCCTTTCGCTCGCCTGCGCCCTCGAGGGCCCAGCTCCCGTCGACCCTGTGCTTCGTGACGGCAGCCTGGAGGTCCGCGCGACCTCCGGCGTCGGTGTCACTCCTTGGTTCGAACGGACCTCGCGTGGCTTTCAGCACGGCTGGGTCTTGGACGCCCCGTCGACCCGCCCGACCGTCGCGGTCGCGCTGCGCGGGGCCACCGTGCGGGCGTCGTCGACGACCGAGGCCCAGGTGTCCTCCGATGACGGTCGGAGCTGGCGCGTTGCGCGTGTCCGGGCGTTCGACGCCACCGGCCGCGACCTGCGCGCGACCCTGTCCGCGACCGACGACGGCTACGCGATCGACGTCGACGCCGCGGGTGCCGTGGCGCCGATCGTCGTCGACCCGGTCTGGACCGCGCACGCGTTCGTGGACTTCGGCTCCGCATCGCCGGCGCAAGGCGGCTTCTCAGCAGGCGACGTCAACGACGACGGCCACGTCGACCTCGTGGCGGTGGTGTCCGACCTGAGCTCGCTGCGGGCCAACGTGCACGTGTACGCGGGCGACGGCGGCGGGTTCGACCCCGTCCCGTGGGTCATCGACACCACGGTCCCGATCGGCGCCGCGTACGGGATCGAGGCATCGTTCGTCGGGGACGTCGATCGGGACGGGTTCGGCG
>CAIUDO010000217.1 GCA_903897935.1 uncultured Pseudomonadota bacterium | reverse complement strand
GGACGGCGCGGTGGACGACGTGCAGAAGGCCGTGTTGGAGGCCACGAAGTCGATCACGCCCGCGTATGGTCCGCTGATCGCGGACGAACGAATCGA
Organism: uncultured Pseudomonadota bacterium; assembly: GCA_903897935.1. Taxonomy (GTDB): domain Bacteria; phylum Myxococcota_A; class UBA796; order UBA796; genus CAIUDO01. The sequence continues at coordinate 12,102 of CAIUDO010000217.1, read as the reverse complement.
CGGTCGGTCCGTCGTGGTCGTGTGGTGCCCGGGCGGCGACAACCGGCCGTACAAGGCCCGCGGGCCGCGGGGTGGGCCAGCGGAGCTCTGGGTGCGGCAAGGATCCGCCACCACCAAGCCCAGCCCAGAGCAGGAGCGGCAGCTGCTGGAGGTCGCGGCGCGTACGCCATTCGACGCGCGTCGGAGCCTCGACGCGACGACGTTCGACGTGTCCCCGTCGTTGGTGCGGCGGCACCTGCACCAGGTCCGGAGCGGCCTGGCCGACCTCGAGCTGAACGACGACGAGGTCCTCCGGCGGATGGACCTGCTCGTCCGAGTGAACGGCCACGAGGTGCCGCGCAACGTAGCGGTCTTGTTCTTCGCGCCGCACCCCGAGCGGTTCTTGCCGGGGGCCAGGATCGAGCTGGCGGTGTACGCCGACGGTGCCGGTGGCGACGTGATCGTCGCCCGCGAGTTCGTTGGGCCCCTGCCGGAGCAGCTCGAAGCGTGCCTCACGGCGTTGCGTGGCCTGCTGCCCGAGCGAACGGTCAAGGTGCCTGATCGGGCGGAGGAGGAGCGCACGCTCGCGTTGCCGTTCGCTGCGGTCGAAGAGGCGCTCGTCAACGCCGTGTACCATCGGGGCTACGAGCGCGATCGGCCGGATCCAACGAAGCTCCACCTGTATCGTGACCGGCTGGTGATCACGTCGTACCCAGGCCCGGTGCCCGGCGTGAGCGCCGAGCACCTGTCGCTCGACACGGTACCGGCGGTGCCCGCCCGTAACCGCCGCATCGGCGAGCTCTTGAAGGAGCTGAAGTTGGCCGAGGCCCGCGGATCCGGGATCCCGAAGATCCGTCGGGTGATGCGCACGAACGGCAACCCGGCGCCGACCTTCGTGTTCGACGCGGAGCGCACGTGGTTCGAGGCGACCCTGCCGCTGCACCCGTCGTTCGTCGTCGCCGACGTGGCGCGCCGCCCGATCCCGCTCGGCCGCGTGGCGCGCGCCGACGAGGTCATCGGCCGCGACGCGCTCGTAGCGCAGGTGTGGGCGGTGCTCCAGCACCAGGATGTCCACTTCGAGGCGCCGAGCGGGCGCGGCCTGCGCAGCTTCGTGGGGCTGTTGGCGGCGTCCCCGCGGCCCGGGTGGGCGGTGTGGCGGGTGCGGGTCGCCGGCAGGAGCGCCGACGGGGTGTGGGCCGCGCTCAGCGAGCTCGCTGGGGTCGCGCCGGACGCTCGGGTCGGCGCGCCCGAGTCGGAGCGCGTCGCCAGCGTGATGGTCGCGGGCTTGGGCGCGGACGGGCGCAGGCTCATCATCTTCGAGGGCGACCCGGACGACGACGAGCGGGTTTGGGACGATCTCCTCCACGCCGTCAAGCTGCTTCGGTCGAACGACGAGGCGGCGCGGGTGCGCGTCGCCTTCGCGCGCGCCTGGGGGCGCTCGCCGACGGCTCAGGTCGTCGTCGTGCCGCCGTTGACGCGGGAAGCCACCGCTGCGTTGGTGGGCGCGTGGTTGGGGTCGGCGCCGTCACCGGCAGCGACCGCGGCGTTGGTGGAGCGCAGCGGCGGGCTGCCGGGCGTGTTGGTGCACCTCGTGGTCGCGCTGGCGCCCCTCGTTTCGGTGGAGGCGGCGGACGTCGATGCCGCGTACGACCGCCTGCTCGCCGACGCCGCCGATCCGGCCGGGCTCTCCGCGCGGTTCCTGCAGGGGCGCTCCTTGGCAGGCGGCGGCCACCAGCAGGTGCTGGGGTGCGTACCGGTCGGCGGCGTCGCCCGGGCGGACCTGGTGGGCGCCGCGGTGACGGCGGGCCTGACCCGGCAGGAGGTGCTCGCGGCGGTGGGGGCGCTCACGCGGGGCGGGGCGCTGGTCGAGGTGGACGGCGTCGTGCGCTTCGAGCACCCAGAGACGGCGGCCGGCTTCGCCGCGGGGCCCCCGCACCGACCATGGGAGACGTAGGTTGTTCCGACGAAGTCGGAAGAGCCGAAGCGACCGCCGGGAGGGCGGCTAGCGGACGTAGGGCCCGGTCCGCCGCGAATCCGCGTACGCCCGGGATCGGCTCCGCAGCTCGCGGAGGAGGCGTCAGCCAGGGCCCCGGGACGCTGGGTGGTAGGTCAGTCTGGGTCGCACGGGCCGTCGCACGGCACCTCGATCACCCCGTCGCGCAGCCACCGCTGCACGATCGACACCGCGGTCGCCGTGCTCGGCACCGCGCTGTGCCCGCCCGCCTCCACCGTCGGCGACAGGTTCCCGTCCGGGACTGGCGGATCCCCCACGTCGATCGTCACGTACCCGCTGCCCGTGTACGGCGACGCCTCCACCGGGAACCCCCACGGCGTGCGCGTGCTGCCCTCGATGACCGGCACCCCCACCATCCGCATCGCCTGATCACTCGACAGGTTCGGCACCTGCGCGTCGTTGTGGGCCGCGATCGACAACACCCGCTTCGGCCCGATGCCGTCCAGTCCGGCCGTCAGGTGCTGCAGGTAGCCGGTAGGATCACTCGAGTCCCACAAGTGCTGCGCCATCGGCAACAACACCGCCTGGTCGATGCGCGCCGGGTACCCCGCCTGGAACAACGGCAAGTACGGCGCGTAGTCGATCGAGCGCTCCATCATGAACGGGAACACCGCCCCGTTGACGTACAGCACCCCCTGCTCGATATCCGGCGACAACGCCAACAAGGTGGCCCCGTAGATGCCCCCCTGCGACCCCCCGACGTAGTACGCCCGCGACGGGTCGATGAGCGCCCGCCCCCCCTCCGACAGCTCCGGCAGCGCGCGACACACCCCGAGGAACGTGCGCGTGAGCGCGATCTGGTTGATCATGCCCTGCTGGAGCCGGTCCGTCACCGCCACGAAGTTCGAGACGTCGGCCAGCGCGGTCGCGATCGTCGGGATGTCCTCCGACGCCATGCCGGCCCAGTCCGTCGCGACGAACACAGCGCCAGCGTCTTGCGCGCCTTGACGGACCTGGCTGCCGCTCACGGAGCCCTCCCCGGTCCCGAGCAGGCCGTGGCCGAACGTGACCAGCGGCCCGACCTCGACGGTCCCGTCGACGAGCGCCTGCGGGACGATCGCGGTGAACGCGACCTCAGCGTCGCGCTGGTGCGCGGGGAGCCCGCTCGCGTCGTGCACGATGCGGGACGGGGGCGCGACGCTGTCCGTGTAGTTGGGCACCGTGAACGTGCCGCGCACCCGCCGCGCGGTCAGCCCGTCGCCGCCGTAGCCCTCCTCGACCGAGGTGACCGTGCAGCCGATGCCGTCCGGGCCGAGCCGGACCAGCGCGTCGGCCCGCATCGCGAGGATGTCGTGGCGGATCGAGGCGCCGCTCGCGGTGTGGAACCACCACGCCTGCTGCAGCGCGCCGACGTCGACACCCGCGTCCGCGAACGCCGCGAACATGACGTCGAAGCCGGGCCGCCGGGCCTCGACGACCTCGGCGTCGGTGGTCACGCCGTCGCGCAGAGCCGCGAACACCTCGGACGGCGCGTACGCGTCGCCGCCCCCGGCCGGCTGGAGGCCGCGGATCGCGACGCCGTACCGGTGCCCCTCCGCGAGCACGGACGCGAGCCGCAGGTAGAGCACGGTGCGCTCGGGGTCATCGGCGCGCGCGTCGAGCTCGACCCAGTGGGGCACCCGCTCGCCGGTGTCGAGGTCGAGCACGACCGTGGGGGAGTCGGGCTCGAGGCTGCGCCCGATGTCGTCGACCAACGCCGCGCCCGTGAGGTCGGGCGGCGCCGCGAACACCGTCATGATCTGGGTGGCCGGGCTGTGCCCATCGAGGCGCGAGAACGGGGTCAGGTCCGGCACGATCTTGAACAGGCCCGTCGGGAACGCCTCGGGGGGGTAGACGAGGCGCCACCCGGTGACGGTCGTGGCGTCGGGCTCGAGGTACCGGTCGGACGGGAACGGCAACAAGCACGTCGACGGGACGAGGTCGTCGCAGTGCGCGCTCGCTTCGACGTGGATCGGCGCGGGCTCGGTCTCGCTGTCGCCGCCCGTCTCGACCGGCGGCTCGGTCTCGGTGTCCGCCTCGGTGTCGGTCTGGGGCGGGGTCGTGCCCGCAGGTCCGGTCTCGATCGGCTTGGAACCGGCACACGCGACGAGCAGCGCGACGGTGGGGAGCAAAGGCTGGCGCACGTGGGCCTCCGTGTTCGGCCCGTTATCGTGCCCCCGCGAAGCGCACGTGCAGCACCGACTCCTCCGCGGGCACGCCGAGGCGGACCGGGAAGCCGTAGTGGCCCGTCCCACGGTGCACGTACAGGCGGTCCCGCCCGCGCGCCCACAGCCCGTGGTCCGGGCGCCCGAGCAGCCCGCTCACCACCGTCCAATCGACGCCCAACGACAGCAAGCCGACCTGGCCGCCGTGGGTGTGACCCGACAGGACGAGGTCCGCCGAGCCCTCCGGCACGTCCTCGAACCGGAACGGGTCGTGCAGCATCACCACGCGCGGCACCGACACGCCGTCTGGACGCGCCCGCGGCTTGCCGAGCACCTGCTGCAGGTGCCGGGCGCCGTCGCGCCACCGGTGCTCCACGCCGACCACCTCGACCGGTCCGGCGCGGGTCTGCACCACGACGGAGGCGTCGACCAACAACCGAGCGCCGACCGCTGCCAACGCCCGCTGCACCGTCGCGGGCGCCTCGTGGTCGTGGTTGCCCGGGCACGCGTAGACGTGCGGGTGCGCGCGTAGGGGGGCGAGCGCGTCGGCGAGCGCGCGCGCGTCGTGGTTCGTCGGGACCGTCAGGTAGTCCCCGGTCAGCAGGATCAGGTCGGGGTCGGCGTCGACGGCGCGCTGACAGATCGCCGCGAGCCGCTCCACGGACATGAAGGTGCCGAGGTGCGGATCGGTGATCTGCACGATGCGGACGGCGTCCGCGGGCGCGTCCCCGTCGACGGGCCCGCGCGACGCCTCGGCCCGGTGCTTGGCGACCTCGGGCCCGGCCGGCGCGGCGCCGAGCGTGAGCGTCACCGCCTCACGCCGCGTGTACAGGCTCGGGATCAAGCCCATCACGCCGAGCGCGTACGGCAGCCACGGCGCCGGTACGTCCCACGGGAGGACCGTCAGCGCGGCCCACGGCAACGACAACATCGTGCCGGCGAGGAACGCGCTCGCGGGCCAGTCGACGAGCACGCGCCACCACGTCGGGCGCAGGCCCGGTACGAGCAGGCTCGCGATCGACAGCAGCGTCAGCCCCTCCAGCGCCAGGAAGAGCAGCTCGAACCCCGGAATCACCGGGTGCATCAGCGAGGCGATGCCGACCTGAACGCCCGTGACGACCGACAACGCGGCCGCGACGCGTACGCCGCGCACCCAGCTCGCGAAGCCGGCGACCAGGCCCACGCCCACCAACGAAGGGAAGAAGAATTCCATGGCGCCCCGACTCGTCACGGCGCGGGCGCGGGCAAGCGCGCGCGACAACGCGTGACCGGCGGCGACGGCGGGTCGCGCGGGGACGGTGTATACGCGCACGTGGCCCACCTCCGCCCCCTCGCGCTCGTGTTCGTCGCCGCGTGCTCCGCGCCCGCGGACACCGGGCCCGTCGCGCCGCCGCCCGCTGGCCTCACGGTCGTGGACCTGGCGCCAGAAGTGGGGGTGCAAGGCGCGCTTCCGGACACCGTGTACCATGGGCGCGCGTGCATGGCGGCCGACTTCGACGGCGACGAGCGCACCGACCTGTGGGTCGGCAACCCGGGCGACGACTCCTACGTGATGCTGGCCGACGCCTCGTACCAGTTCTCACCTGGCTACTTCCTCGAAGGCGGCGTCATCGCGTGGGCGGGGGCGGCCGCGGACTACGACGACGACGGCGACACCGACGTCTTCGTCGCGGCGGGCGGCAACGAGCAGCCGGACTTCAGCTTCTTGCTCGAGAACACCACGATCGACGGCGGCGTACCCGGCGCGTTCGGGTTCCGGGACGCGACCGCGAGCGCGGGCGTCGCCGGCACGATCGACCCGGAGACGGGCGAGCTGTGGCCGATCCGCGCCGCCGGCGGCGCCTGGGGCGACGTCGACCTCGACGGCGACCTCGACCTGTTCGTGAGCGTCAACAAGCTCGACAGCCCCGAGGGGGGGCCGGAAGAGGGACGCAACCTGCTCTACCGCAACGACGGCGGCGGCGTCTTCACCGAGATCGGCAAACAAGCCGGCCTCGACGCCGGCGCGCGCCGGCCCACGCGTCACTCTGCGCTGTTCGACGCCGACAACGACGGCGACCTCGACCTGTACGAGAACAACTACAAAGAGCCGAACGTGTTCTGGCGCAACCGAATGGCCGACGACGGCGTGATGCGCTTCGAAGACGCTACGACGGAGTGGGGCTTGCCGGGCGAGCGGCTCGACTACCCGGCGGACTCGTACGCCGCCGCGGGCGTCGACTTCAACAACGACGGGTGGACCGACCTCATCGTGTTCGCGAAGGGTGACGACCCGGGGCGCGACACCCCGTACCCGCCTGGTCACGCCTTGTTCCTCAACACCGGCGGCCTCGGTCGCGTCGGGTTCGTGAACGTCGCGCAAGCGGCCGGAATCAACGACGAGCTGGACACCGAGTACGGCGTCATGGGGTGCCAGGCCGCCGACCTCGACGCGGACGGCGTCCCCGACGTCTATGTAGGCAACGGGGCCCCGGTGTCGTCGTCGCCCGACTTCTTTTTCTTGTCGGAAGGTACGGATGAGCTGACGATCGACGGCCTCGGCACCTTGTCGTACCCGACGTACGTGAGCGGCACCTACCTGATCGACTTCCCGGCCGACATGCCGCCCGCGCTCGTGTACGCGCACCCGTACCCGTACCACACGCACGGGCAGTGCGCGGCCGACTTCGATGGCGACGGGTACTACGAGCTGTTCGTCACGAACGGTGGGCCTGCGTTCTCCGAGCACGCGGAGCCCGATCGTCTGTTCGACTTCGTGTTCGGCGTCACCCCGCCCGCGATCCGGGTGCGCCTCGAAGGGGACGGCGTCCGGGTCAACCGGGACGCGATCGGCGCCGCGATCACCGTCCGGTGGACGGACGGCGGCGGCGCCGCGCGCGCCACCCGGGGCCTCGTCCAGGCCGGCACGTCGTTCTCGGCGCAGAACGACCGGGTGCTCACGTTGGGCATGCCGGGCGTGCAGCGGGTCGACGGCCTCGAGGTGGTATGGCCGGATGGAACAACGCAACAGGTCGATGGGCCGTACCCGACCACGCCGACCGAGGTGGTGGTGATCACGCGCTGAAGCCGAGGGTCGGTGCGCGAGGGCGGGCGCTTCTGTATGCTGCCTTCCTATCCTGAGTCGGGAGGCCTGATGCGACCCTTGTACGTGGTGGCGTTCCTCGTCGCTTGTGGCGGCGGCAAAGTGGGCGAGAGCGCCGTGACCACGGAGAGCGGCCCGCCGCCCGTCGACACGGAGGACGCGGACGCCGACACGGACTCGGATACCGACACGGACTCGGATACCGACACGGATACGGACACCGACACGGATACGGACACCGACACGGATACGGACACCGACACCGACACGGACACCGACACGGATACCGACACGGATACCGACACCGATACCGATACGGACGCCGACACGGAGCCACCACCCGATCCGTGCGCCGCCGCGCCCGGCCTGACCGTGGACGCCGCGAGCGTCTCCGCGATGTCGATGGTCCTCGGCCGCACCTTGTCCGTGACGCTGTCGGGTGAGGCTGAGCTGGGCGTGGCCTGCTCGCGCGACGCCGACCCGTCCGAGCTCTTGTACTGGCAGCTCCCCGCGGCGACCGACCACGAGGCCCAGCTCTTCGGGTTCCGCGAGTCGTCCGCCTACACCTGCACCGTGGCGCCGGTGTGCCCGCGGATGGCCGACCCCGCGACCACGCTCACGTTCACGACCGCCAGCCTGCCGGTCGAGGTCCCCGACCTCGTCATCGAGACGCGCGGGGCGGCGGCGCCGACCGGCGGACCCCACACGGTGCTCAACGCCGCCCAGTGCGACTTCAGCGGAGCGGAGTACGGCGTGCTCTACGACCTCGATGGCATCGCGCGCTGGTATTATGAGCTGCCGTCGTCGCTGTGGGGCGACGTCGTCGTGGAGTACCTCGGCGGCGGGCGCCTGAGCTGGGGCGGCGGCTTCACCACCAGCGCCACCACGCACATCATCGCGATGGACGGCACCTCGCTCGATTTTGCCACCTGGCCGGGGATCGGCGGCGACAGCTTCACGCACGACGGCACCGTGCTGGATGACGGTCGGTACCTGTCGTTCGCGTGGGTCGACAACCGGTCGGGCGCGCGGCGGTTCGATGGGTTCGAGGTCTACGTCACGACGCCCGGGGTCGCGGGGCTCGACTGGTCGTGGAACTCGCAGGTCGGCATCGACGCCGGCCTGTTGCCGACTTCGGACGCCCACGGAAACTGGGCGGACATCGTCACCTACCTCGACGGGACCGAGCGGCTCTACGCGAGCTTGTGCTACACGGACCTGATCGTCGCGGTCGACGTAGCGTCGGGCAGCGTGCTGTGGCGGCTCGGTCGCGACGGCGACTTCACGGTGGTCGACGCGGCGGGCGCCGCGCTCGGGGACGCCGGGTTCACGGACTGCCAGCACGGCGTCGACGTCGACGGGGATCGGCTGATCGCGTACGACAACGGTGTCACCGCGCCAAACTCCCGGGTGGTCGAGTACACGCTCGACGAAGCGACGATGACGGCGACGCTCGACTGGACGTGGACGGAGCCCGGCTGGAACCACGACTGGCTCGGCGACGTCGACTGGTTGCCGGGCGACCACGTGCTCATCACGCGCGGCAACCAGGACTGTTCGTGGGGCGGCGGCGACTCGGTGAAGACGCGGTTCGTCGAGGTCGACAAGGCGACCGACGCCATCGTGTGGAAGGCCGCGTTCGGCGACGACGATCACCTGTCGTACCGCGCGCAGCGCACCGACGCGTGCGACGTGATGCCGGACGTTCGTTGGTGCCCCGACGCCGACCTGGCGTACGCGGAGGCGGCGAAGGCGTTCGGCGGGTGAGCGATGGGCGAGGGCAGACTTTGGCGCTGTCCGCGCCTCGGCCGCCGTCCGGTCTGCGCTAAGACGGTCCGATCCGACGGGAGCGGTTGCCGTGTTACGGGGCCGCCGTGGGTAGCGGGGGATCGGATGTATACGTTCGCGTTCGTAGTGGGGTCGGCGACCGCTCGCGCCGACGACGCCTTGGTTGAGGCCGTGTGCGCGCACGCGGACCACGAGGCCCGCGTCGCGCAGATGGACCAGGCGATCGCCGCGTCGGGCGGCGACAGCGCCGCGCTCACGAGGCTGCTGTCGGGGCGTGCGGCGCTCGGCTTGCTGCACGCCGTGGGGCGCGACGATGGTGGTGCGTGCCGCGTCTATCTCGAGCAGGCGACCTCAGCGGACGAAGCAACACGAGACGCGGCGTTCCGCATGATCGGCGTGGCGCCGCCCCCATCGTCGAGGCGGCACCCGCCCTCGTCGCCCCGGGGCCAGAGTCGAGCATCAGCCCCGAGTGGGTCGAGCAGCTCGTCGCGGTGTGGTTGATGATCCCACACGGTGAGCGCGCGGCGGTGCTTCGTCAGCGGTTCGCCACCGCCACGGACCCGAATCAGAAGGCTGCGTTCGTCGTGCTTGGGCGGCTGGCGCAGAGCTGGCCCCCTGGTGCGTCGATGGAGGCAGACGCGACGTACGCGTACGAGATGCTCACCGCCACGACCCCCGGACGGCGCTCGTACCTTGCCGCTGCCGCCGGCTTCGGCGCGGCGCTCAGCCCCAACGGGCTTCCTACGATGACCCTCGAACAGGCGCGGACAGTGTACGCCGAACAGGCGCTCTCGCTCGGTGTGGTCGTATGGCATGCATGCACCCCGATGCCCGACAGAATACGATACACCGAGTTCACAAAGGGCTATTGGCTGCTGGGGGACCTGAGCGCGTTCGCGAACCAGCGGGCACCGGTCGCGACCGACGAAGCGTGCAACGGCGACGTGATTGTTGCCACCGAGTTCGGCTGGACGGTGTTCGAGGGGACACGACCGCTGATGCCGCCGCCCGAGGGTGGCCCGCGGACCTGCGCGGCGTCGACGCTTGAGGTGCCCTGGGGACGTCGCGTATTTACTGCGATTGCGAAGCTCGGCGACTACGCGAATTTGGCACCCCCACCCCCAACGAAGGTCGCGATGCCGGCCCGGGCGCAAGAGTGCGGGAGGCGGGAAGACTGGCAGCGTCTTGTGGACACCCGGAACGCGGAGATCCGGTCGGACCTGAACATCTCGATAGACGACGTCGAAGGTCTGCAGGTGTCGCCCTCACCGGGGTCACAGCTGCGCGGCTGTACGGACGATACGCTGCCACCGGGCGCCGCCGCGCTCTGTGACATCAAGTAGGCGAGGGCTTGCGGCTGTGGGCACCGGATCACCCGGGATCAAGCCGGCGTGTTGACGATCTCGCAGCTCACGCCCTCCACTCACGCGCGCCCGACCGACACGAACGACGCCGGCGCCTCGTGCGAGCGTCGGCGGGCGGCGGTCATCGCAGCGCCCCGATCGCCGTCTCGTCGACGGGTCGGGCTAGGGTTGATCGTCACCAACTGCCGATGCCTCCGGGCGTGGGTGGGTATCGGTTGTGCGTCGGCCGATCTGGGATAACGGCACGAGCGAGGTGATCGTGAGCCCGTTGTCGACGCCGTTGCCGTGGGATCTGGTCGCCGAGGGGTACGCCGAAGGCGTCGCGCCGACGTTCGCCGGCTACGCCGAACGCGCGCTCGATCTCGCCGGGATCGGCGCGGGGGCGTCCGTGCTGGACGTGGCGTGCGGACCGGGCACGCTGTCCGTTCGCGCGGCGGCGCGCGGCTGCGAGGTCGATGCGCTCGACTTCTCCGCGGAGATGGTGGCGCGCCTGCGCGCCGCGCCGGCGGCCGCGGGCGTGCGCGCGGTCTGCGGCGACGGTCAGGCGCTCCCCTTCGACGACGCCTCGTTCGACGCGGCGTTCTCGATGTTCGGCGTCATCTTCTTCCCGGATCGCGCGGCAGGCCTGCGTGAGCTCCGGCGCGTCGTGCGGCCCGGCGGTGCGATGGTCGTGTCGAGCTGGCCAGCCCTGGACGGCGTGCCGCAGATGGCCGCCGTGTTCGCGTCGGTCGGCGAGGTGTTCCCGGGCGGCTCCGCGCCCGCGCCCGCGCTCGCGACGCCCGACGATCTGCGCCACGAGCTCGCCGCGGCCGGTTGGCGCGACGTCGTTGTGCACACGCATGCCGAGCAGTTCGAAGCGCCAGACGCGGCAACGTTTTGGGCTGGCATGGAGCGCACGCTCGCGCCCCTCGCGCTGATGCGGCACACCCTGGGCGACCAGTGGCCGCGGGTGCGCGACCGCATCGGCCGGTTGGTCGTCGACAAGCTCGGCGACGGGCCGGTCGTGGCCCGGATGCCGGCGTGGATCGCGGTCGGCCGCCCCGCCTGAGCGGGGCAGCGAAGTCGTCGTGGCGGGCGCGGGCGGGACCTCGGCGGCGCCCCCGCGCACGGCGCGGTAGGACGCGTTCAGGAGGCGCCAGTGCTCGTACGGCGGGTCATCGCGGAGGGGGTGGGGCCGTTCGAGCACCTCAACCTCGAGCTCCGGGAAGGCCAGGACCCCGATCGCGCCGACGTGCACCTGCTCGTCGGGCCGAACGGCTGCGGCAAGAGCACCGTGCTTCGGATCATCGCTTCGGCGTTTGGCGACGCGAGCCCAGCGACGTGGGCGCGCCTTTGGGACCGCTCGTCGTACGCTGCGGTCGAGACGGAGGGGGGGTGGGGGGTGCTTGGACGGCCCCCGCCACATGGTGCGTCACATCAGGTTCCCGACGCGAACTGGGTCCGCTCCGGGTCGGAGGACGGCGCGCAGCCGCAGGTCCAGAACCCCAGCCGGCTCATGGATCTTCAGCGTCGCCTCGCCGGAAACCGCCGGCGCGCCGCCGGGCACACGGTGGGGTTCGCCGCGTTCGCCTACTCCAACTACCGATCGACCGAGACCGCCTCGCTGGCGGCCGTGCGGGAGATCGAGAGCCCACCACACGACGGCGCCTTGTCGTTCTCAGAGCGACCAGGCTCCGAAGACGTGGTGCAGTGGATCGCCAATACGCTCGCGAAGTGGGCCTTGGACAAGGC
>CAIUDO010000216.1 GCA_903897935.1 uncultured Pseudomonadota bacterium | reverse complement strand
CCCTCGTCGACGGCGGGGTGATCGGGTTGCCGCGCAGCGGGCCCGCCGAGTTCTGGCCGGCCGAGGGTGGGGAAGGCCTGCTGTTGGCGCGGCCGGGCGGCGTCCCGACCGCATACGTGTGGGGCAACGACGGCGACGGGGGCGTCGTGTACCGGCTCGAGGCGGGGGGCGTCGCGCGCGCGCACCACGTCGCGGCGACCCTGCTCGGGGCGGGCGTCGGCGAGGTGTTCCAGGAGCTCGTCACCGTCGAGCAGGCCGATGGCGCGCCGATCGTACGCGGGTGGATCGACCAGGCGCACCTCGACGCCCTGCCTCCGGGCACGGTCGGCCTCGCGATGGCGGTCTTCGTCGAGAGCCCCCGCGACGACGAGGTGTTGTCGGTCTCCGACGCGGAGAGCGTCGTCAAGGAGTTCGGGCTGTGCACCGAGCCGCCGCCCGCCGGCGTCGCGCCGGACGCGTGGTCGGTGTGCTGCGTGCACGCGGCGCGCGGCGCGCACGCGGCGCCGCAGATGGTGTGGCTGGAGCCGCGCTTGTCGCCGGATCACCCTGGCGGCCCGGCGGCGGTCACGCTCGGCTTCAACCCGTCCGCGCTCGCCCCGAGCGCGTACTGCGTGGGCCTTGGGGTCGCCGAGGCGGTCGCCGCGGGGCACGCGTTCCCCGACGCGGTGTTGCCGCCGCTCCAGCGCTGGCTCGACGCCGGGACCGCGAGCGCGGCGGTGTTCTTACACAATTCCGCGTACGGCGACCCGTGGTCGGCGTACTCGTTCTGGCTCGGTTGCCCCGACACGCTCGCCGAAGACGCCGACCCGTCGTGCGCGGAGTGGCCGCGGGACGCCGCCACCCAAGCGGACTTCTACCAGGCGCTCGCCTCGGCGACGTCGACCGAGCCCTGGATCGGCGACGAGCTCGACTGGACGATGATCGGGGGCTCGTTCGAAGGCGTCAATGAGGAGGGGCTGCCGTCGTGGGTGGAGGTGTTCCCGGACCTCGTCACCCCGGACGGCGAGCCGCCCGAAGACGGCTTCTACTTCGGCTTGCTGGGCATGGATCCGCGCGCGACCGGCGTCGCGAGCAAGGAGCTCGCCCCCGAGGACGCCCGGCGCCGAGCGTTCGGCGTCGACGTCGGCCTGCCGGTCTCGGCGTGGGACGACGGATCCGGTGAGGCGGGGATCGTGTACTGGCCGGGCGACACCTTCGCGTTGCCGTGGCTGTACGAGGCGCGCGCGTCGGGGCTGCTGTTCGGCGACTACACCGCCAAGGTGGCCGAGGTCGGCCAGTGGGAGACCGACGCCTTCGAAGGCGATGAGCACAGCTCGTTCATGACGCACGCCGACTTTGCGGCGCAGGAGCACTACCTGATCACGCGGGTGTTGGCGCACACGAACACGCTCACCCCGCGCTGGTTCAGCTTCCACCTCCAGAACCTCACGCGGATCCGCGACGCGTCGCTCCAGGACGGCTGGATCACGTGCTACGACGCGGACTGTGAGGACACCGCGTTGGACCGGTTCATGCTGCGGATCGAGGGCTGGGGGCCAGCGGTGGCGTGGTCGGCGCGCCCGCCACGTTGACGTAGCGTCGATCGATCCGTTAAGGGCCGCCGGCTTCGTGCCCGGCTGGCACGTCTTCCCTTTTGGAGTCTCCGATGAAGGTCAAGCAGTCGCTCCGCAACCTGAAGACCCGCCACAAGGACTGCCAGGTCGTCCGCCGGAACGGTCGTACCTACGTGATCTGCAAGAGCAACCCGCGCTTCAAGGCGCGCCAGGGCAGCTCCGCCAAGAAGGGCTGAGGTTCGCGGCAGCGCGAAGGAAGAAGGGCGAGCGGGTGACCGCTCGCCCTTCGTCGTTAGGAGCACCGCGCCCCTCCGCGGCCGCGCGGCTCGCACCAGCGGGGGGCCGTCGGGCGCGATGAATCGCGCCCCTACGCCGCTCTATGCGCCGTGCGACTCGTGGACGCCGCTGCGGGCTACGCCGCGCCGCGGCGGCGCCGCGCCAGGATCGTGAGCCCCACGAACAACCCGGCGGTGAACCCGAGCTCCGAGCCGGCGGCGCCGTCGCAGCCCCCGCACCCGGTCTTGACGTCGCCGCCCGTGTCGCCGGGGCCGTCGGTGTCGCCGGTGTCGGTCGCCTGCCCACACGGCCCGTCGAGGTCGAACGGATCGAGGAAGTTCGGCGCGCCGTCGCAGTCGGTGTCGTCGTCGCCTTCGTCCGCGTCGAGCAGCGTGTCCCCGTCCGAGTCGGTGTCGAGGTAGTTGGGGAACAAGTCGCCGTCGACGTCGAACGTGCCCTCGTACGACGTCTCGAGCGTGTCGCCGTCGTCGTCGCTGTCGAGCGCGTTGATCATCGTGTCGGCGTCGCAGTCGGCGGGGGCCTCGATCGTGCCGACCACGCCGCCTTCGCACGCGGCGACCAGCTCGATGCCGTCGGAGATGCCGTCGTCGTCGGAGTCGTCGTTGAACGGGTCGAGGCCGATCGCCTGTTCGTCCGCGTTCGTGATCCCGTCGCTGTCGGCGTCGCCGGAGGGGCCGAGCTCGTCGGCGTCGAGGTAGTCGGGGATGCCGTCGTCGTCTTCGTCGCCGGTGCCCTCGTCGATGGTGAGCTCGCCGTCGCCGTCGTCGTCTTCGTCGAGGTAGTCCGGCGTGCCGTCGAGGTCGGTGTCGTCGTCGGTCGGGTCGCCGCAGCCGCCCGGCACGAAGTCGTCGTAGTCCTCGTTGACGGTCAGGATGCTGTCGCCGTCGTCGTCGGGGTCGAGCGCGTCGATGAGCAGGTCTCCGTCGGTGTCGCCAGGCGACCCCACCGACACGACCTCGACGCCGTCGAGCACGCAGTCAGCGTCGGAGTCGGCGTCGTAGGGCTCGGTGCCGATCGCCGACTCGTCGAGGTTGGTGAGCCCGTCGCTGTCGGCGTCGGCGGACGCGCCGTCGGTGTCGTCGGGGTCGAGGTAGTTCGCGAGCCCGTCGACGTCTTCGTCGCCGGTGCCCTCGACCGCGTCGAGCTTGCCGTCGCCGTCGGAGTCGGTGTCGAGGTAGTTCGGGATCCCGTCGCGATCGTCGGG
>CAIUDO010000215.1 GCA_903897935.1 uncultured Pseudomonadota bacterium | reverse complement strand
CGACCGCTGGAGCGACGCCAGCACGCTCAGCGTCGCCGGCGGTCGCACCTCGGCCCGCAGCACCATGACCCGGCCGCACATGGGGCAGACCAGGGCGTTGACTTCGAATACCCGCCAGAAGAGCACGCTCCACGGCGTCCATCGCGACGTGCCGGTGCCGGACTTCGTCAGCCGCACCCCGACCCCCGCCGGCAGGACGCGGCGCTTCGGCGGTCGCGGCCGCACCGGCGGGCGATCGCCTCCACTAGCTAGGCGCGCGGCTTTTCCCTCCAGCGGGATGAACGAGGCGAGCTCGCGCTCGTCCGCCGTTGTCAGCCCCATCTCGAGGTGCCCGCTCGGGACCAGCGCGAACACCAGGTCGGTCGGCTGGTGCCGGAACCGCGGAACCACGCTGGTCCTCCCAGCTGGCCCTGCTCGACGAACGTGGGCCCGAGCGGGGCGGCCATCTCAGCGCTTCTGGCGAAGCGCGGCGACGCGAGCGCCGTAGCGCTCGGCGAGCTTGTGCCGCGCAATGATGACGTCGAGCTCATCGAGCACAGGGCCTGACACGAGCAAATCTGCGAGCTCCTCCAACGCGCCCAAGCTGAGCTTGAAGTTCACCGGCCCCCAGGGTGCGATCACACGCAGCACCGCAGTCTCGCGCCGACTCGGGGGGAGGGACTCGAACAAGGGGCGGTTCGCGCTGATCCATTCGATCGCGACGTCCAGCTGGGGAGGGAGGGGGTGCCCAGCCCCGAATACCGCTCGCAGCAGCGGTGACAGGATCGCGGGGGTGACGTTGCCAAAGCGATCGAAGTCCAGCTCCGCCTCGGCGATCGTGTTCACGAGGTCGCGGGCCCACTCGATCGCCCGGCCGGCGCCCGCATCGATCGCGTCAGCAATCAGTTGCGGCGTGACGGGGTTCTTGAACAGCTGTTGGATCCCGTAGGAGCCGCGCTGAATCCGAAAGAGTGACTCGAGCTCGTCGACGGGGTCCAACCCGGCGAGCGCCCGCGCGCGCGCTTGCGGCCACGGCTCGGCGTTCGTGGCGGAGTCTTGGAACACGTTCCAGCGAGGGAGCTGACGCGCGCCCGCATCGATCAGCTGCTCCAGCGGGCCAGGCTCGTTCACCCCCGCCCAGCGCCGCAAGTCGCAGGCGAGGTGCGGAACGCCCGCGCCCGTACGCAGCGCGACGCCAGGTCGGCGCGCGATTGCGCGCAACATCTCGCGTTGATCTTCGTCGAAGGACTCGAACAGTGAGGTCTCTCCGATCTTTCTGCCGGGCGCGAAGCCCCCGAGCGCCATGATCCGCTCGACGGCGTCGATCCTCGCTTGCTGATCCGGGAGCTGGTCCAGGCTGTGCGCCAGCTCCAACGCTGCCTGCTTGTCGACATTCGGGCTCATCGTTGCCTTTGCGAAGCGGTTCAGGGGGCGACGCGATTGCGCTCGTTTCGGTACGCGGTGGTGGGGGGATAGGAAACATCAAGCATCCTGCGATGCCTACCCCAAGCCCCAGCCGACCGCAAGACGGGCTGCCCGACGACGCACAAGCCCCGCTTCGCACGCACGCCACCCCCCGAAAACCACGGTTCCTGCCCACATCGCCCGACCCGGACACACGTCTCCGGTCCCGTCGCGCGT
>CAIUDO010000214.1 GCA_903897935.1 uncultured Pseudomonadota bacterium | reverse complement strand
GGCGTCGATCACGACCAACGAAGACGGCGACGTCACCAGCGGCACCCTCACCGCCGACGTCAACCTCGGCGCGCACCTGCAAGCGAACGGCTTGTCGATCCGGATCGGCCCCGGAGGCGCCGTCTCCGCGACGGTCGACGACGTCGCGGTGTCGCTCGGCGAGGGCCTCGAGGCCAACGTCACCCTCACCTTCGCTCCCGAGGGCGTGCACGGCGTCGGGACGGTCACGGCGGACCAGCTCGGGTTGCCCGACAGCCTCGGCACGTTCTCCGGGTCGCTCACGGTCCAGGTCGACAGCGCCGGCGTGACCGGCTCCGGCCTCGCGGACGCGACGGTCGACGGCCTGGGCTCCGTGCACGCCGCGCTCACATACGCCGAGTCGGTGCTGTCGGCCGCGATCGACATCACGGTCTTCCCGGCCGATCTCCCCGGCGGCGTCCAGCTCGTAGACGGAACGCTCTCGGGCTCGTGGACGCGCGGCCAAGGCCTGGAGCGGCTCGTCGGCGCGGGCAGCCTGACCGCGCAGGGCTGGCTCGCGGCGCAAGGGTACCTGGGCTGGACGCCCGACACCGGCGCGTGGAGCGTCGCGGTCGACCTCACGCAGACGGCGGACCGCACGTTCGACGGCGTGGTGCTGTCCAACACGGTCGTTCAGCTCCGCGTCGACGAGGGCGCGCTCACCTCCGCCGAGGCCTCGGCCACGGTCACGAACGAGCGGTTCACCGGCACGTTCGCGGGGTCGTGGTCGGGCGACGACGGCGTGAGCGGCGCGGCCACCGTCACGCTGAGCGCCGACTGGGCGCTCACCACCGGCCTCGTCGCGGTCACCGCCAAGGCGGGCGGCACCCTCACCGTCAACGTCGACGGCGACGCCCTCACCGAGGTCACCGGCGACCTGCCGACGCTCGTGGAAGCCGGCCAGCTCGTGGTCGACGGCACCTTGCACGCGACGGTCGACGTCGTCGCGGAGGTGGTGACCGGCACCTTCGACGGGGCCCTGGCGGCGGACATCGTGCTGCCTCCCGACGGGTACGGGTGGTTCGTGCTGCTGGCCGGGTCGGCGGTGCGGGTGGCCCTCGACCCGTCCGGTGCCGCCGTCAACCTGGACGCCCAGGTCCGCTACGATCGCGTCGAAGGGCCGCTGTTCGAGGGCACGCTCACCAACGCGTATTGGTCGTCGGAGGCCGGCACGTTCTCCGGGGCCGGCACGCTGGCGCTCGCCCGCGACCTCGTCTCCCCGGAGGCGTTCGGGTGGACGGTGACGGTCCCGGCCGGGGCCACCCTCGACGCCTCGGTCACCGAGGGCGCGCTCATGTCGGTGATGGGCACCGTCGACGTCCAGGTGTCCGACGCCACCGGCCTGCTGCTGACCGGCAGCGTCGACAACGTAGCGATGCGCCCGCCGGACTGGTCACCGTCCGGCGCCGTCACGCTGTCGCTGGCGCGCCCGCTCGTGCTCGGGCCGAGCCCACGCGGCGTACAGGTCGACATCACCACCGGCACGCTCGACGGCTTCCTCCAGAGCGGCGCGCTCGCGTCCCTCGAAGGGGACCTCGGCGCTACCGTGTCCGACGCCGGTGGGGCCCTGCTCACCTCCACGGTGCACGCCACCTGGGAGGCCGCGACCGGCGAGGTCAGCGGTGACGGGCAAGCGACCCTCGTGCGCGAGGTCACCGTCGCCGAGGTCGCGGGCGGCCGCTTCTTCATCGTGCCCGGCGCCGCCGGCACGATCGAGGTCGCGCGCTCCACCGTCCAGGCCGTCGAGGGCAACCTGCCGGTCCAGTTCGACGACCGCCGCGGGCCCTTGCTCGGGGGCATCATCAACGGTCGGCACGACCTCGAGGCCGGCACGACGACCGCCGACGGCACCATCGACCTGCTCGAAGAGCGCGAGCTCATCGCGCTCGCCACCGGCGACACGGTGTTCCTGGTCCCTGGGAGCGGCGTGTCGGCGAGCGTCGCGGAGAACGCGCTGCAGTCGGTCGGGGGCGACATCAAGCTGTCGCTGCGCGACGCCGAGGGCCCGTACGCCGACGTCACGGTGGACGCGACGCTCGACGTCGCGGGCACGGGCGCGTGGAGCGGCGCCGGCTCGTTGACCAACACGCGCGACAAGCGGGTCGGCTCGTTCGGTGCCTACACGCTGTTCCTCACCGAAGGCGGCCAGGTCGACGCCACCCTCGCCGATGACCGCGTCACCGAGGTCTCCGGCGCGATCCCGCTGCGCGTCGACGACGGCGAGGGGCCGCTGCTCACCGGCGAGGTCGAGGGCAACTGGAGCGTCGAGACCGGCACGGTGTCGGGCGCCGCCACCCTCACCCTCGCCCGCACCCTCACGCGCGCGGTGGGCGGCACCGTGGAGCTTCGCCTGCTCGAAGGCAGCAGCGCGAGCGCCGAGCTCGTCGACGGAGCGTTCACCACGCTCGGCCTCGACGCGTCGGCCGAGGTGTGGACCAACGGGAGCGCGCTCGCGCTCGTCACCGCGGAGGGCGAGCTCGACGTCACGACCGGCGTGATCCTGTCGCTCGACGGCTCGGTGTCGTTGCTGCGCCCGATCGAGCTGCTCGACGGCCGCATGACCATCTCCGGCGTCGAAGGAGACTTCTCGCTGGCCAACGACCAGATCGTCGCGCTGGGCGGCAGGGGCGCGGTCGACGTGCCCGATCTGGCCGACGCGCACGGCACCTTCGACGTGCGGTGGAGCACGCTGGACGGCGTCGACAGCTACGAAGGCGAAGGCACGCTCGATCTCACGCTCATCGACGACAGCGAGCACGGCCGCAGCCTCACCGGCGAGATCGAGGGCGCGTTCAGCTCGGACGGCACGTTCTCGGCGGAGGGCACCCTCTCCTACCGGATGACGCACCTGCTCGAAGAGATGGACGCCACCGTCCGCATCGACCAGGAGCTCGACCCCGAGCTCGACGTGCGCGCGCAGCTCGGCGGCACCCTCGTCGACGCCCGCGAGCTGTTCGGCCTCGAGCAGGAGCTCATCAAGAAGCAGCAGGTGCCCATCTACGGGCCGATCATGCTGTTCTACGGCTTGAAGGGGGGCATGGGGCTGAACCTCCGCGCGCTGCAGATGCGCGGCAGCTTCGCGGTGAACGGGTGGCGCCCCCTCTCCGAAGAGAGCGACGTCCCGGAGTTCTCGACCGATCTCGAGCTCGACTGGGGCATGGACTTCAGCGCGACCCTCGCCCCATACCTGGGCATCGAGGGCAACCTCGTGGTCGCGAGCTTCGGCGCCGGGCTGCGCGGCGAAGCGACGCTCGACGTGCCCATCGAGGTCAGCCCGGAGGCGCACATCGAAGGCGGCGCCGACGGCTTCCAGGGCACGCTGGGCATCGGGGTGTCGATCCGCCCGACGCTGAGCCTGGCGCTGATCCCGTTCGTCGAGGCCAGCATCCCGGAGGTCAAGACCTGGACGCACGACTTCGACGCGATCGAGCAGCCGATCGGCGAGCTGTTCGCGTTCGAGTGGAGCGGCAGCTACGGCTTCGGGGACAGCACGGACGTCGGGAGCCACCCGGCGACGTCCATCCCAGCGCCGCCAGCGCAGCAGAACACCGAGACGGTGCACAGCAGCGCGCCGTCGTTGCCGTACAACGAAGGTGGGAGCGCCTCGAACCGCGAGGGTGGGCCGCAGATCGAGAGCGGGTCCGAGATCGCCGGCCAACAGTCGACCGGCGACGCCTCCCTCGACGCGTTGCTCGACATGCTCAACGACATCCAGGTGCTGGCCGAGGGGGTCGGCGCGCTCGGTGAGCTCGTCAGCCTCGTGCTCGGGGTCATCCAGGCGACCGCGAGCTTCGGCCCGGTCGGGTTCATCGTCTACGTCACGTGGAAGATCTTCAAGGGTGAGCTGTCGTGGGACGGCATCAAGACGGCCGTTCAGAAGGTCGTCGCCGCGCTCGAGACGGCGGCCGAGCTGCTCGAGCCGCACCTGCCCGACTGGTTCAACTCGATCGTCGACTTCTTCTCGGGTGACAAGCCGGGCTTGCTCGACGCGCTGTTCGGCGCCGACGACGCCATGCGCGACGCGGTCTACCGCGGCGACCACACCCACGCGCCGCCCGACATGCGCGCCGAGATGATCGGCGTCATGGACGGCTGGTTCGTGTCGGAGGACGACGAGGAGTGCGTGGCGGAGATCATCGTGTTCTCGGCCCAGAACGGCGATCTCAACCAGGTCCTCGACATGTGCGGCGGCGCCGACCACATCCTCGACGTCTGCGACGGCGAGGAGGACCGCATCGTCCGCGATCTGTTCGACGCCCACGGCATCCGGTACGACGACTGATGGGCACCCAGCGCCTCGAGCAGGTGGCGCCCGCCGGCGACGCCGCCACGCGCTTCGCCGCCGCCCTCACCGCTGGGGACCGCGACGGCGCCCGAGCATCGTGCGACGCCGCGGGGTGGTCGGGCGGTGAGGATCCCATCGAGGACTTCGTCCGCCAGATCGTCGACAAGGCCGTCAACGTCGAGCCGATCGGGCTGCCTCAAGGCGACGCGCGGCGCGCCGCGGTGCGCCTCGTGCTGTCGCGCGCGGGTGACCCCCGCCCGCCCGGCGACGTGTGGGCCCTGCTCGCGCCCGATCCGTGGCGGGTGGTCGGGCTGACGAAGGTGCGCAACCGCGTCGCGTTGTTCTTGAGCGGCGCCGTCGACGCCCTCACGCTCGCGACCGACCTGCCCGAAGACCGCGCCGCCGCCGCGTGGCTGGCCGAGCGGCTCGCGAAGGATCCCGAGTTCGCGGGCTTGCCCGCGGGGGCCCGCGTGACGGGCTCCGCCGGGGCGCTCGGGCGCGCGGGCGTCAGGGTCGAGACCGCCGACGGCACGCGGTGGGTCATCGTGAGCGACACGCCGCGCGAGGCGCGCGAGGTCAAGCACAAGCTAAGGTACGAGCCCCTGTTTCGCGGCCTCGTGCTCCCGTGGCCCCACAGCGACGCCTGATCGTCAGAACCAGGCGGGCGGGCGCTTCTGCAAGAACGCCATCAGCCCCTCACGCGCGTCTTCGGTGCCGAGTACCTCCAGCAGCTTGCCCGACAACAGCGGCATCGCGGCGTCGAACGCGAGGTCCTCCTGGGCGCGCAGCGCCTCCAGCCCGAGGCGGGTGACCGCGGGCGGGTTGTGCGCGAGGCGACGCGCGACCGCGTCGACGTGCCCGTCGAGGGCGTCTGGGGCGACCGTCCGGGTGACGAGCCCGATGCGCTCGGCCTCGGCGGCGTCGATCCGGTCGCCGAGCAACACGAGCTCGAGCGCGCGGCGACGCGGCACGCAGCGCATCAGCGACGCGGTCACCATCATCGGGAACAGCCCCCGCTGGATCTCGGGGGCGCCGAACGTGGCGGTCGCTTCGGCGTACGCGAAGTGGGCCCCACAGACCAGCGCGAGCCCGCCCGCGAGCGCGTACCCGCGGACCTTGGCGACGATGGGCTTCGGACACGCCCACAGCGCGAGGTTGAGCTCAGCGAACCCACCCCGGAGCGGGGCGCCCCCCGCGGAGCCGCCCATCTGCGACAGGTCGCCGCCGGAGCAGAACGTGCCTCCGGCCCCGGTGACGACGACGGCCCCGACGGACGCATCCTCGCCGGCGCGCTCGACGGCCACGATGAGATCGCTGACCAGACGCGCCGAGAGCGCGTTCTTCCGCTCGGGACGTTCGAGGGTCAGCGTGACCACCCGGCCGTCCTGCTCGTACCGGAGCTCAGACACGAACCCTCCGAGCTACGGGAGCGCGCCGTCGAGGATCCACTGCTCGATCCAAGACTTCTCGTCAGCGGTGAGGCTGCCGACCTTCGGCATGTTCGAGCCCGAGCCGCCGACCGACGCCTGGGTCCCGTTGAGCTTGTGCCACAGGTAGCTGTCGTCTGGGGAGCCCGGCTCGACGCGCATCAGCGCCGGCGCCTGGCTCGACGCCTCGCCGAGCTCGCCGTAGCCGACGCCCATGTCGAGGGCCAACCCGCCGTTTGCCGAGCCACCGCCGTGGCAGCCCGAGTAGGCGCAGACGCGCACCATCACGGGCTCGATGTCTGCGGCGTACGACAAGCCGGCAGGCTCGGTGTCCGTGTCGGTGTCGGTGTCGGTGTCGGTGTCGGTGTCGGTGTCCGTGTCCGTGTCCGTGTCGGTGTCCGTGTCCGTGTCCGTGTCGGTGTCCGTGTCGGCGTCCGCGTCCGCGTCCGTATCGGTGTCCGTGTCCGTGTCCGTGTCGGTGTCCGTGTCGGTGTCCGTGTCGGTGTCGGTGTCTGCGGGCGTGGCCGTCTCGGCCGTGTCGTCCTTCCCGCATCCGGCCGCCACCAAGCCCATCAGGACCATCAAGCTGATCGTCTTCACGTCTGTGCCTCCTCGTTGGCGATGGCATCATGCCAGACGACGGAGATGGCCGCACGACAACTTCGCGCGCGCGACTTCCTCACCGGACGCCCACAAACCGCGGGCGGCCGCCGCCCGGCCGGCTAGGATGCTCGCGGAGGGCAACGACGCATGGCACGCCACCCCTGGCTGATCGGCCTCGCCGTACTCGCGGCATGTAAGGGAAAACCCGGAGAGGACACCGCGCAGGTGCCCACCACGGAGACCACCCCGCCGCCGACCGATACGGAAGAGACGGAGCCTGCGCCTACGTCCAACATCTCGCTGGTGGTGGTCGTGCCTCCCGAAGCGGTCGCCGGGGTGCCGGTCCTGGTCGACGTGCAGGTCCACGACGACGACTACGACGTCGACGTGACCGATAGCGCCACGGTCACCGTCACGGTCGCCCCGACCGAAGGCGCAACGGTCGACGGCACGGAGCTGAAGTTCACGAAGACCGGCACCTACGCCGTCACCGTCGACGCCACCTTCGAGAGCGCGTCGGCGACCTTCACCGGCGAGCTGATCGTGATCCCGGCAGACCCGTAGAACATCGACCTCGCGCTCGCGCCCGAGTCGATCGAGGCCGGCGGCGCCACGATCGCCACGTGGGAGGTCATCGACCGGTACAGCAACGTCATCGAAGACGCGGCGGTCACCCTCACGATCGACCCGCCCGACGGCACCTCCGTCAAGGGGAACACCGTCTCGGCGACCGTCGCGGGCGCCTACCAGGTGTCGGCGGACGTCAGCGGGTTCGACGTCGACAACGAGCCGCTGATCGTGACCGCCGGCGCCACCACCACGCTCGACCTCGTCTTGCCGTCCCCGAGCGCCGAGGTCGGCGAGGTGGTCACCGCGGTCGTGGTGACGACCGACGCGTACGGCAACCCCACCGTCGTCCCGTGGACGCTCGACGCCAGCCCGGCCGCCACCATCGCCGAGCCCACCGTCCAGTTCGACGCCGACGGCGTCTACACCGTCACCGCCGCCTGGGACACGCTCGCCGACGAGGAGATCGTGACCGTCGACAGCAACGGGCCGCTCATCACCGTCACGTCGCCCACCCGCGGCGTCTACTCCGGGACCGGGCGCATGACGATCGCGGGGACGGTCGCCGACAGCGTGTCCGGGGTCACGTCGCTCGAGATCAACGGCACGCCGGTGGTGCCGGACGCCGCGGGCGCGTTCTCGATCTCGTCCTACACCGCCAACGGCTCGAACACGGCGGAGATCGTCGCCACCGACGGCGACGGCAACACGAGCGACGCGGTCGTCGGGTACATGTCCGGTGAGTACCACCCCGACGGCGAGACGATGGACGACGTCATCGAAGCGCGGCTCACACCCGACGCGCTCGACGGGATCGCGTCCCTCGCGGAAGGGGGCTTCGATCCGAGCGTCATCGAGTCGGAGCTCCTGCGCTCGAACCCGCTGTACAGCTACAACGCGACATGCTGGCCCGACCCGATCGACATCGAGCTGTCGGCCACCGGCTTCGAGTGGTCGAGCCTGGACGTCGAGCTCAACCCGGACACCGGCCTGCTCGAGGTCGTCGTCTACGTGAAGAACCTCGACGTCGACTTCACGGGGTCGGCGAGCGCCTGCTTCTTCGACGCCGGGTCGTTCACCGGCTCGATCGTCGACACCGTCACGGTCGCCACGCTGCAGCTCGATCTCGACGTCGCCGCGGACGGCTCGATGATCGCCACCGTCGTAGACAGCGACCTCGTGTTCACGGCGTTCGACGTTCAGTTCTCGGGCTCGGTCGCCACCATCGAGTCGATCCTGTCGCTCGTGGGCGTCAACATCGACGCGCTCGCCGAGACCGAGGTGCGCAACGCCCTGCTGCCCGAGCTCGAAGCCGCGGTCCCGGCGGCGCTCGAAGACACCCTCGGCAGCATCAACATCGAGACGTCGTTCGATCTCGGCGGTGGACCTATCGATCTGTCCGCCGTCCTCGCCGAGATCTTCATCGATCCCGACGGCCTCACCCTCGCGCTCGAGGGCACGATCGGTGACGGGCTGGCGCGGCCCGGAATGCCGGTCGTCCCTGGCTCCGTGTTGTTCTCCGGCAGCCCGCGGCCCACCTGGCCGGCGGCGCCCGAGATGCAGCTCGGCTTGTCGATGGAGATGATCAACGCGCTCCTGCACGAGGCGTGGCAAGCGGGCATGTTCGAGATGAGCCTGTCGAGCGCCGATCTGGGCCTCGACCCGGCGCTGATCGGGCTGCTGTTCCCGGGCGCGACCACGCTCGACATCGACGTCGCCGCGAAGATGGCGCCGGTGATCCTCGAAGGCGCGGGCTCAGCGCCGCTCGACCTCCAGCTGTTCGAGCTGCAGCTCGACATGTGGGGCCTCGTCGCGGGCGTCGACAGCAACCTCGCGACCGTGTCGGTGCAGACCGTCGCCGAGCTGGAGCTCGCGACGTCGGTGGACGGGGTCGAGCTGGCGCCAGGCGCGATCTTCGCCGTCGCCGACACCCACACCACCAGCGCGGACGCCGTCAGCTCCGACGAGGTGGTCGAGTCGGTGCTGGAGGCGCTCGTCGTCGACTTGTTCCCCACCCTGTTCGCGCCGATCGCGATCGAGGTGCCCACGCTCGCAGGCTTCTCGCTCACCCTCACGTCGACGTGGACCGACGGGACCTGGATCGTGGCAGGTGGTGACCTGCGGTGAGGCGGGCGCCCGGATAGCGCTCCGGAGCGCGGCTTGACCCAGCAACGCCGCGCCCACGGAGCCCATGACCGCCGCCACCCCCCTGCCCGCGTGGGCCGACGAGCTCCGCACCCGGTACCTCGCGGGCGAAGCCAGCATGTTCCTCCTGCACGGCAACGTGCGCGACCTGCACCCGTGGACCGACGGCGACGGCGTGGTGCAGTGGGTCGACATCCGCACCTTCTTCGAGAACTTCCTCGGTCGAACGCGAGAGATCGTCACGTACTACAACGTGTCGCAAGGGCTCGTGTTCCCGAACCGGAAGTACGAGAAGCTGTTCCAGCGCACCATCGACGCGCGGCGGCAGGCCGACGGGCTCGATCCGCTCACCCAGATCCCGCGCACCCCCGGCAACGCGGTGCCGCTCATCGAGGAGCTGATCACCAACCCCACCCAGCCGTCCGGAGTGATCCTCGACTACGTCGAGATGATCGCCCCCAACGGCGACGTCAGCTTCATGGGCGACCTCGAGCGGGCGAACCTCGTCGCGATGCAGCGGTGGACGACGGATCCCGCGTTCTTGTCGACCGACAACCTCGTCATCATGCTCACCGAGCACCTGTCTGACGTCTCCCGCCGGTTGGTCGCGTCGCCGTCGCTCGCCACCGTCACGGTGCC
Source organism: uncultured Pseudomonadota bacterium (assembly GCA_903897935.1). Lineage (GTDB taxonomy): Bacteria > Myxococcota_A > UBA796 > UBA796 > CAIUDO01. The sequence continues at coordinate 3,918 of CAIUDO010000214.1, read as the reverse complement.
GTACCCGGATATCGGCGCGCGGACCCGCTTCTTGACCGCGGAGGGCGCGGGCGTCCGGATGGAGATGCCGATCGACGCGCTCGCCAAGGTGACCGCCGGCTTGACCCTGCTCCAGATCCGCTCGCTCCTGCGCGGCGCGCGCCAGACGAACGAGCCGATCTCGTTTCGGACGGTGGCGCGTCGGAAGAAGGCCATCATCGAGCAGGAGTGCCACGGCCTCGTCGAGTTCGTCGACCCCGAGCACGACTTCAGCCACGTCGGCGGCATGGACCGGGTCAAGCAGGACCTCTTGCGGGTCGCCGACGCGGTCAAGAGCGGCCGCCGCAGCCAGGTCCCGATGGGCATGATCTTCGTGGGGCCGATGGGCACCGGGAAGACGTTCGTGGCCGAGGCGTTCGCGGCCGAGTGTGGCCTGACGTGCCTGAAGTTCAAGAACTTCCGGGAGAAGTGGGTCGGCTCCACCGAGGCCAACCTCGAGAAGGTGCTCGATCTGGTCGACGCGCTCGGGTACGTCCTGCTGATCGTCGACGAGGCCGATCGCAGCCTCTCCTCCGGGGACTCCGACGGCGGCACGAGCTCGCGGGTCATCGCGCGGCTCAAGGAGTTCATGAGCGACACGTCGCACCGCGGGCGCGTCGTCGTGCTCATGATGACGAACCGCCCTGACAAGCTCGACGCCGACCTCAAGCGGCCCGGCCGGTTCGACATGAAGATCCCGTTCTTCTACCCAGAGGAGCCGGACGAGCGGGAGCGCGTGTTCCGAGCCACGTGCCGCAAGAACCAGCTCGCCCTCGCCGACGGCTTGTCGCTCACCGAGTCGGTCGCGGCCACGCACGGCTACTCCGCCGCCGAGATCGAGAGCGTCATGCTGTCGGCGGGCAACCTCGCCGCCGAGGCCGAACACCCCGCGATCACGCAGGGAGACCTCGATCAGGCGGTCCGCGACGTGATCCCGTCCCGTGACACCCGCATGCTCGAGTACATGGAGATGCTGGCGGTGTTCGAGTGCAGCGCGCGCCGCATGTTGCCCGACCGGTACCGGGAGCTGACTACGGACGACGTCCACCGGCGCATCGACGACCTTCGTATGCTGCTCGGTCGTCGTGCTTGACAGGCCCTCCCCGACCGCCTAAACGACACCGGTTCGGGGCCGGGTGAGGTTCCGGCTGGATTGGAGCAATCGATGTACGCGGTAGTCGAAGCCTGCGGAAAGCAGTACCGGATGGAGCCCGGTGCGGTCGTCCGCCTCGACCGCCTCGCCGTGGAAGAAGGTGCGACCATCACCTTCGACCGCGTGCTGATGGTGGGCGGAGAAGACATCAAGATCGGGACCCCGACGGTCGCCGGCGCAAAGGTGAGCGCTGAGGTCGTCAGCCACCTGCTCGGCGACAAGGTCAGCGGCATGAAGTTCCGCCGGCGTCGGCGGATGCGGCGCCGGTTCGGCTCGCGCCACGCCCACACCGACGTGAAGATCATCGGCATCGACCTCGGCTGATTCACCCTCAAGGCGCCGCCTCCACGGCGGCGCGCCCACGAGCGCCCCGCGGTCCCCCGCGCGAAGGCGCCGTAATGGAGCACCACCATGGCGCACAAAAAAGGCCAGGGCAGCACCCGGAACGGCCGTGACTCGAACCCGCAGTACCGCGGCGTCAAGAAGTTCGGCGGCCAGGAAGTCCGGGCCGGCAACATCCTGATCCGTCAGGTCGGCACCGTCGTCCACCCCGGCCGGAACGTCGGCCTCGGCCGCGACTACACGCTGTTCGCGCTCGCGGACGGCGAGGTCAAGTTCGAGACCCGGAACAACCGGCAGTACGTCAGCGTCGTCGTCGCGCCCGCCGAAGCCTGATCCCGAGCGGGATCTTCGCGTTCGCGGCAGCACGGACGGGCAACGGCTACTTTTCGCGGGTAACGGGCGGTTCGTGTGCGTTTCGTCGATGAGGTAGAGATTACCCTCGCTTCGGGACACGGCGGCTCCGGGCTGCTGTCGTTCCGGCGAGCGAAGTACGTCCCGCGGGGCGGCCCAGACGGCGGCGACGGCGGCCGCGGCGGCGCGCTCGTGCTCGAGGCCACCCGCGAGCGCAACACGCTCGTCGACTTGCGGTGGCATCGGACGTACCGCGCGGAAGACGGCAAGCCGGGCGGCGACAACAACATGACCGGCCACGACGGCCGCGATCTGGTCATCCACGTCCCCGTCGGGACCGAGGTGTGGGGCCAGGAGTCCGGTGAGCTGCTCGCCGACCTGGCCACCGAGGGCGCGCGCTTCGTGTTGCCCGGAGGCCGCGGCGGGCACGGCAACTTGTGGTTCAAGTCGTCGACGAACCGCACGCCCACGCAGTTCCAAGAGGGCGAGGAAGGCGTCGAGATCGCCGTCCGGCTCGAGCTCAAGCTGTTGGCCGACGTCGGGCTGCTCGGGGTGCCCAACGCCGGCAAGAGCACCCTGATCTCCCGCATCAGCCGGGCGACCCCGAAGGTGTCCGACTACCCGTTCACCACGCTGGTGCCGAACCTCGGCGTGGTGTCGGTGGACGACGGCAGGTCGTTCGTGGTCGCCGACATCCCCGGCCTCGTCGAAGGCGCCGCCGAGGGCCGCGGCCTCGGCCACCGGTTCCTCAAGCACGTCGAGCGCTGCCACCTGCTCGTGCACCTCGTCCCGTGCGACGCCACGTACGGCGCGCCCGAGGTCACGTGGCGCCTGCTCCGGGACGAGCTCGCGGCGTACGACCCCGAGCTGGCCCGCCGGCCCGAGATCGTCGTGCTGAGCAAGGTCGACCTGCTGCCCCCCGAGGAGCGCGCCGCCGTCGCGGCCCGGCTAGAAGCGACGACGGGTCAGCCCGTCCTCCAGATCTCCGCGGCGACGAACGAAGGCCTGCGCCCGCTCATCATGAAGTGCTGGTCGATGCTCGGCCGCCCCGACGGCGACGACGACGACGACTCCTGACGTCGGCGCGGCGTCATTGAATGTCCGACCCCTTGGCTTGCTTCGCCTCCAGGCTGTAGGGTGACCGGGACGGAACATCCCGTTCTATCCCCTGGAGGTCCGATGAAGATGTCCTTGCTGGTCGCGGTCGGCGTGCTGGCGCCCTCCTTGGCGTTCGCGTGCCCCGGCTCCGAATGCTCCAACTGCGACAAGGGCGCCGAGGTCCACGCGGCCGCGGTCGCGCCGGCCGCCGATCCGGCGTCGTGCGCGAAGAAGGCCGAGCTCGTCGGCTCGAACTGCTCGTACAGCACCGGCATGATGGCGCAGCGCGTGCTGTCCGAGGGCGCCACCTTCACGTACACCGGCACGATGGCCGCCAGCACGAACCAGCTCTCGTCGCACGTGGCGTCGCCGTACACCGTTGGCGCGCCGGACGCGCCGGTACACGTGGTCGCGAACGAGGTCGTCGAGACCATCGCCGAGGCCGGCGTGGCCAGCAAGCGCGTCAACCTCGAGGGCAAGGTGCTCGAGGTCGACGGCGTGAAGTACCTCGTCGTGACCGGCTACCAGCCGACCACCAGCTGATCGGGTCGATCCGGCTCAAACGGGCGGATCGGCGTCGCCCCTGCGCTTCCCCTACGATGTCAGGGGAGCGCAGGCGCCGACCGGATCACGCCTCGGGCGCCTCTTCGCCGTCGTCTTCGCCGTCGAGGTTCATCAGCTCGGCGAAGACCTTGTGCACCTCTTCGTAGACCGAGTCGTCCTCGATGCCGGCGAACGTCTCGTTGCCATCGTCGTCCGTCACGTAGCGGAAGATGAACAGCTCGAGATCGCCGTCGCCCTCTTCGGACATCTGGTCTTCGGGCGCGAGCAGCGCGTAGTCGACCTCGTTGACCTCCGCGACGGCGAGCACCACGAACGCGCGCTCGTTGCCCTCGTCGTCGACGAGCACGACCCGATCGTCGTCGTCGATCTCCTCGCCGTCGTCGAGCAGCTCG
>CAIUDO010000213.1 GCA_903897935.1 uncultured Pseudomonadota bacterium | reverse complement strand
CCAGAGGTGGGCGCGGTCGAGCGCCCGGAGCGCGTCGGGGGTCATGTCACGCGCGCCAGACCTGGCCCGTCACGTCGTCGCCGCCGGACAGGTTCTTGAGCACGGCGATGGGCGTGCGGATCACACCCCACGGCACGCCCCACCAGCCCAGCGCCAGCGACAGGAGGGTGTAGGGCAGCCCGGTGACCAGGCGGTTGCCGTCCGCCTTGACGAAGTGGATCCGCGACGAGCGCGTGAAGGTCATGATCAAGATGGAGATCACGTACTCGTAGCGGACGAACCGCCCGCCCGCTTGCACGGCCGCGTGGACCTGTTGCGGCGTCCACCCGTCGATCTCGGGGATGTCTCCCATCGCTGCCTCCTGGTCAGGCGGTGGGCGCGGGCCCGAACGCCTCGATGATGCGGTCTATGTGATCGTCGTCCATCGCCGCCGACGCCGTCAACCGGACGCGCTCGGCGCCTTGGGGCACGGTCGGCCAACGGATGCCCGGCGCGAACACGCCGCGGCTCAGCAAGCGCGCGGCGACCTCCATCACCGACGGCCCGACGACGACCGGGACGATGTGCGCGCTCCCGAGGGGACACCAGCCGAGCTGGGTGAGCCCGTCACGAAGGCGGCGCGCGCGGTCGGCGAGGCGCTCCCGGAGGGCGGCGTCCGTGGTCGCGCGGCGCAGGCCGGCCAGCGCCATCGCGGCGACCGGCTCTGGGGGCGCGGTCGAGAAGATGAAGCTGCGACCTGCGTTGATCAGCAGCTCGATGGCCTCGGGTGGCCCGGCGACGTACGCGCCGGCGGCCCCGCACGCCTTGCCGAACGTGCCGATGACGACGTCTGGGGTCACGCCCGCGGCCGCCGCGGCGCCGCGGCCGTCGGGGCCCAAGCAGCCGAGGGCGTGCGCCTCGTCGACGAACAGCCACGGGTCCGGCGGGTACGCGGCGAGTGGAGGAACGTCACCGTCCATCGAGAAGAGGCCTTCGAGGGCGATCATGTGGGCGTCGGCAGGGATCGCGCGCGGATCGGCGTGCGGCACCACCTGTCGGCGCGCCGCGCCGAGGCGCAGACCGTCGATGATGCTCGCGTGGTTCGCGGCGTCGGACGCCACCAACGCGCCCTCGACGGGCAGGGTCGAGAACGCCGCGAGGTTCGCGAGGTAGCCGGTCGAGAACAACAACGCGCGGCCGCCGTGCAGCGCGCCGACCGCGTCCTCCAGCGCCCGGTGGATCGGGCGAGCGCCGCTGATCAGGCGGGCACCGCCAGCGCCGCCCCCAGCCGCGGCCGCGCGCACCGCCGGGTCCCACGCGAGGCCGAGGTAGTCGTTGCTGCACGCGACCAGGACCTCCTGCCCGTCGAGCAGCGCCGTCACCGGGCCGGTCGGCGTGAGCGTCCGCACGCGCCGCGTGCGCCCGGCCCGGGCGATGGCGTCGAGCCGCGCGCGCCACGGGGCGTGACGATCGGCGTTCAATCGCTCTCCGTGTCGTCGCCTTTGCTTTTTGGGCGCTTGGGGCGATCGCGGATCACGATCGGCGTGAACGTGTCGTTCGTGTAGGTACACCCGGCGGCGTTCGCGAACTCGAGCAGCGCGATCAGGCGGTCGGTGTGCCGCATCCAGGCCTGGTCCGCGTTGCCGGGCTTGAGGCTCCGGCGCCAGCGCGCGCGCTCGACGTGCTCGTCGCCTTCGGTGTAGTCGCTGTTCGGCACCGGGCCGACGCCCGCTCGGGTCGGGTCGAGCGCGATCAGCTCGATCAGCGCGTGCAACGCGGCGCGCGTCGAACGGCGTTGGAGCTCGGCGCGCGCGAGGCGCTTCGACACCACTGCGATCTCGTCCAGTGATCGGCGCGCGAGCGCGAACACGAACGGGTCGTCGACGCCCGGCTCTTCGGCGAGCGCGCGCTCGACGTCTTCGGTCGCCGTCAAATAGTGCTTCATCGCCTCGGCCAGGCGGGACTCCGCGCTCGGGCCGAGGGGGTTCGGACGGGTCACGGGCGCCCCCGCGGCGAGGATAGCGCGGGGCGGCTCCGCGCGGGTCCGACGTCACGCTGTCATCGGCGGCGCCTCTGAGTTGCCAGCACAGGGGTCGTTGAAGCCCTCCGGCCGGGCCTGCGCTCCTCCCTGGCCAGGTCGCCGCCGCTTGCGGCGAGCGACCGGTGCCCAGCGCAGCCTTGCCCAGCGCAGCGGTGCCCGAGGCGCTCGAGTCACGAAACCGATGTTGGAAGCCTAGACCTTGAACGAGCGGTCAGCAGTCAGCGGTCAGCGGTCAGCCCGGTCAAAGCCATGCATCGCTCTGCGACCGTCGACCGGGTTGTACGCGTTCAGGT
>CAIUDO010000212.1 GCA_903897935.1 uncultured Pseudomonadota bacterium | reverse complement strand
CTCTATGTGCTCCGACGCTCGATCAGGTGGGGAGAAGTAGTTGTCGTCGCTGGGGAGTTTTAATTGTCGTTACGCAAGGGCCACGACGTGACGGCCGACGGTGAGTTCGGGCCGAAGACCAAGGCCGCAGTGGTGGCGTTCCAGAAGGCCAACGGCCTCGAAGGCGACGGCGTCGTCGGCGCGGCGACCGCCGCGAAGCTCGACGGGGCCCAGGCGCCGACCAAGCCCACGACCACGCCGACGAACCCGGAGTGGGCGCGTGTGCTGGCGGGTGGGCTGCTCATCCGGCGCGGCGACCGCGGCGCGCACGTCGAGCTGCTGCAGCGGTTGTTGACCGAGAAGGGGTTCACCACCACGGTCGACGGCGACTTCGGACCCAACACCCAGGCGAAGGTGCGAGCGTTCCAGGCCGCGAACCGCCTCGAGGTCGACGGCGTGGTCGGCCGCCGGACCGCGACCGCGCTTCAAGGCTGACCGGCGGCTGATACTGTATCGGAAGCGCGATCGTGCAGGGGGTGACGGCGTCCGGCAATACGCCGTCGCAGGTGACGTGCTCCGGGTGCACGGGCTGCTCGGCATACTGAGCGGGCGCCGGCCGCGCCCCGTATGCCGCGACGCGCGTTAGGCCCTTCCGCGCACCGGCGACGCGCTGACCGCTCGGCGGCGCCGAAATCGCGCGGGGCGACATGCAGTTCACATCGATCTTCCTCGACAACTACCGCGGGTTCGCGGGGATCCACCGCGTGCAGCTGCACCCGCGCCTGACGGTGCTCGCGGGCGTCAACGGCGCCGGCAAGTCCGCGATGCTCGACGCTGCCGCGACGGCGCTCGGGAACCTGGTGCTGCAACTGGCGAAAGGAAAGAACCAGACCTGGTTCGGCGGCGGCGACCAAAGCAACATCCGGGCAGGCCAAACCTCGGCGCGTTGGGGGGTGCGGTGGCGAACGCGGACCGGAGAGACCGGCATCGAGTTCCGATCCTCCTTCGATGACCGCACACAAGACTCGGAGGGTGAGGTCCAACCTCGTTGGCCTGACCTGGACGCGCTCCGCGCCGCCAGCGCCGATCCGGCGGAGCCTCTGCCCCTGTTCGCGTATTTGCACTCGAGCTCGACCCGAGCGCCTACGCAGCACGAAGACAACGAGCTCACCGGTCGCTTTTCAGCGTACCAAGGTGCGTTCGACTCGGAGTCGGTCCAGTTCGACGCGTTGTCCGCGTGGTTCGAGCAAGAAGAGAATGTGGAGAACGAGGAGAAGATCCGCAAGGGCTCCTTCGCCTACGAGCGGCCGAGCCTGCGGGCGATCCGCACCGCGGTCGAGCGGTGCCTGTTCCACTTGCACGGCGCGAAGCTGAAGGGGCTGCGGGTCATACGGAGCCGCGGGACCGACCCGCGTAAGCCGGTGACCGCCGGGCGGCTGGCGATGGAGAAGGACGGCCATGTCTTGTTCGTCGAGCAGCTCTCCGATGGTGAGCGCCGCCTCGTGCTGCTGGTCGCGGACACCGCCCGCCGGATGGTCGTGCTCAACCCCAAGATGGAGCAGCCGCTCGACACGGAAGGGCTGTTGCTCATCGACAAGATCGAGCTGCACTTGCACCCCCAGTGGCAGCGCACCGTGATCGGTGCCCTCCAAGCGGCGTTCCCGAAGATGCAGATGGTGGTCGCTACCCACGCGCCGGCCGTGCTCGCCACGGTGCCCAACGAGTCGGTCGTGATCCTTCACGAAGGCAAGGTGCTCGCGGGCACCGTGCAGGTGTTCGGGCGGGATCCCAACACCATCCTCGAGTCCGTCATGGATACGCCGCTCCGACCCGACGCCGTGCAGAAGAAGCTCGACGCGTTGTTCGCCGCGATCGACCGCGGGACGCACCCCAGGAAGCTCATGAAGGAGCTTGAAGCCATGATCGGGCCTGATGACCCGGACCTGGTTCGAGCGCGCGCGCTCCTGCACCTGTTGGCGGGCTGACCGTGCGCTACATCCGCAAGGGTCCAGCGCCCGCGTGCTTGGACGTGTATCGGCGAACCCCGGGCGCCGACTGGCTCAGCGTGACGGGCGCCGACAAGGCCGAGCTGCGCCGGCAACTCAACGAAGAGCAAGCCGGACTTTGTGCGTACTGCACGCGACGGGTGACCGACGGCATCGACGCCACCGGCAAGCCGCACGCGAAGATCGAGCATTGGGACGCGCGCAGCTCCGGCGCGGACCCGTTTCATTGGCCGAACCTGCTGTTGGTCTGTCGTGGTGACCTGGACCGAGGCCAAACGTGCGACGCGGCGCCCGGCGACGCCGTGCTCACCGTACACCCCGCGCGAGACGAGGATCTCGACGACCGTGTGCGGTACCTCGGCGACGGGACGATCGAGATCGACGCGGTCCGGGGCGGGCGGCGCGTGCGCAACGGGCACCAGCGCGACGTCGACACCCTGAACCTCAACTGGCACACGCTCCGCCGAAACCGTCGGGCCGTCGCCGACGCCGTCGTCGCCGCCGCGCAGGGAGCCGACCCGACGCGCCTGCGCTCGTTGCTCGATGCCTGGAGCGGGGCCCCGATGCCCGAGTACGCGGGTGTCGCGCGTTACCTCCTGAGGCGCGCGCTGAGCAAGCGGGTGGCGAGGGGCAAGCGACGACGCGTCGCCGCCGATGGATGACCCGCACGCGAGCTCGGAGGTTCGCCTCGCTCGCGGCTACCCCTGCAGCACATAGAACACGTAGCCGTACGCCGCACCGTGCCGCTCGTAGCACCCGATCTCACGCGACGTCTCCTCTACGACCGCGACAGCATCGGAGTCTTCGGGGTGCTGGACCAAGAACGGCGCCAGCCGCTCGCGTAACGGACCGTAGTAGGCCCACCACCCCGCGTCCGGCAGCGTGAACACGTCCACCACGCGAAACCCGAGCCGCTCCGCCGCGGCCACGTTCCCGTCGACCGTGCGCATCGCGGGGTAGCCAGCGGCCCAGAAGTCGACGGCCTCCGTCGGCGGATCGGCGACCAACCAGCTCAGCTCGGTCACGACGATGAACCCGCCCGGACGCAGCAACCGACGCCACCCCTTTAGCCCCGCGTCGAACCCCGCCAGGTAGATCGCGCCTTCGCTCCAGATGACGTCGAACGCCCCGTCCGGGAACGGCAGCGCGCGAAGGTCGGCCTCGACCGTTCGCACCCGGTCGGCCAGCCCGGCCGCTTCGGCGCGCGCGCGGACCGTCGCGAGCAGCGCCGGGGCCAGGTCGACCGCGGTGACGTCGGCCCCGCACCGGCCCGCCAACACGAGCGCCTGCGCGCCCGTCCCGCACCCGAGATCGAGCACGCGCGGGTCCGCCGGAAGCGGCGCGCACAACGACCACGCGCGCAGCGTCGACTCGGGCAGTCCCGGCGCGAGCTGGTCGAGCCCGTGGTGCAGCAAGACGAGCAACTCCGTCGTCCGATCCATACGACCTCCGATGCCCTATTGCCCCGGTTCCGCCAACGCGTTCGCGAGCTGCTCGCCCCACCACGCCGCCCCGCGCGGCGACGGGTGCACGTGGTCGAACGCGAACGCCCACTGCTCGTCAGCGGCGACGAAGTCCCCGAGGTCCACGAACCGCACCCCGTCCCGCGCGTCGGCGAGCGCCTCGTAGCGACGATCCAGCTCGGAGAGCGTCTCGAAGCACCGGTCGAACCCGTACCAGGCCTGATCCGAGACCGGCGGGTAGCCGATCACCACGACCTCGAGCCCGTCCTCGCGCAGCGCGTCGACCAGCTCGGGCATCGCGCCGGTGGCGCCGGTGACGTCCGACAGCGTGTCGAGCACGTCGTCGCACGCGCCGCACCCACACGAGCGGTTCACGTCGTTCGCGCCGCCATCGAGGATCACCGTCGAGAAGCCGAGATCCAGGTACTGGTCCGCGATCGGCGCCGCGCTCGTCAGCTCGGCCCCGTTCACCGCGAGGTTGTACACGCCGCGACCGGTCGCGAACCCGTAGTGATCCGGGATCGACTGGCAGAACTCGGCGTTCCACCCGAGCAGGCTGTCTCCGATGACGACCGTGTCCGCCGGCCACGACACGTCGTCGCGCTGCCCACACGCGCCTGGCACGCACCCCACGGACCCAACCGCAAACAACCCGGCGACGACGCGTTCGGTCATCGAGATCCCTCCATCGGCGCCCGACGTGTAAGGACGTACCGCGCGCCAGCGTTGGGCGCCCGACCCACGAGGACCCGACCCATGCGCTCGTTGCTGACCCTGCTCGCCGCTTGCACCCACCTCGACTCCCTCGACGCCGAGCCCGCCGCCGTCGCCGCGCGGCCGGAGACGGCCGACGTCGAGGCGGCGCCCGCGCCGTCCCCGCGCCGCGCCGATCCCCCCGACGCCGCGGGCGCGCTCGCGCGTATCGACTCCTGGTTCTCCGGGCGCGGCAGCCACCGCCTGCACGTGCAGCTCGACCGTCCGCTGTACAAGCCCGGCGACACCATCTGGATCAAGGCGTGGAGCCCGTTGACCCGCGGCCTCCAGGCCGAGGGCGTCGGGCGCTCCGCGACCTGGGAGCTCGTCGACCCGCGCGGACAAGTGGCGCAGACCAAGCAGGTCTCCGTCGTCGACAGCGCCGCTACGAACGACTTCGTGCTCGATCCCGGGGCGGCCGGCGGCAAGTGGACGCTGCGGGTCACCCTCGACAGCGGAGAGGTCGACGAGCGGCCGTTCGTCGTCTCCAGCTACGTCGCTCCGAAGATTCGTAAGTCCCTCGACTTTGTTCGTGAGGCCTACGGTCCGGGCGATCAGGTCGAGGCGCTCGTCGAGCTCGAAGACGCCCGCGGCCCGCTGGCCGGCCACCCGATCCGGGCGTTGTTGCAGGTCGACGGGCGCGCGGTCGTCGAGGTGCCGCTCACGACCGACCGCACCGGGGCCGTGTTCGTGCAAGCGAGCTTGCCCGCCGATCTGTCGTCCTCCGACGGCCTGTTGACCGTGTTCGTAGAGGATGGCGGCGTCGTCGAGTCGATCAGCCGCACCGTGCCGATCGTGCTCGCCGACGTACGCGTCGCGTTCTTCCCCGAGGGGGGTGACCTCGTCGCCGGGTTGCCCGGTCGGGTCTACTTCGAGGCGAAGGACCCCCACGGCGAGCCCGCCGACATCTCGGGCTTCATCACCGATGACCGCGGTCGACGCGTCGCGGAGCTGCGCTCGGACCACGACGGGCTCGGGCGGTTCGCGCTGACCCCCGAGTACGGGCGCACCTACACCGCGCACATCACCGCGCCGGTCGGGATCACACAGACCTACCCCATCCCGAAGGCGGTGGACGGTGGCTGCGCCCTTCGAAGCTACGACGACGTGCGCTCGACCGAGCGCGAGGTGCGCGTGGCGGTGCGGTGCACCAGCCCGCGCCCGGTCGTCGTCGTCGGGACCATGCAAGAGTCCGTGTTGGATCTCGCGACGGTCGACGCCGGCCCGGACCGCGACGCTGTCGTCTACCTGACCCCCCCCGACGCGCTCGAGGACCGGCAAGGCGCCGTGCGCGTGACCGTGTTCGACGAGCACCTCTCGCCGCTCGCCGAGCGCCTCGTCTACCGGAACCCGGGGAAGGACCTTCGGATCTCGATGAAGGCAGACAAGCCGTCGTACGGCCCGCGCGACGAGGTCGTGCTTAGTGTGTCGACGACCGACCCGTCGGGGGATCCGATCCCGGCGCAGCTCGCGATCGCCGTCGCCAACGACGAGGTGCTGTCGTTGGCCGACGACGAAGAGGGCCACATGCTGTCGCGCGTGTACCTCGAGCCCGATCTGGTCGAGGCCCCCGACGATCCGGGCTGGTACTTCGATCCCGACGAGGCGCTCGCCGCGGTCGCCCTGGACCGGGTGATGGGCACCAAGGGTTACCGCCGGTTCGTGTGGCAGCCGGTGTTCGCGCCCGCCGTGGACGAGATCGTCGCGACCACTGAATCCAGCATGGCCAAGAAGCCCACACGGAGGCCGATGCCGGTCGCTCCGATCGCGCAGGGTCCCCCGGTCGATATGCCGGCGGCGATGCCAGCGCCGGAACAGGAGGCCCTCCCGGAGCCCGCCGCGCTCTTGGTCGCCGACGCCCCAGCGATCATGGACGATCTGGACGACGCGATGGCGGCTGGCGTCCCGATGCCGCCCCCCGCCGCCATGCGCCAAGCAGCAGCAGTCGAGGATCTGCGCGGCGGGGAGCTCGCCAAGGTGAAGGAAGCGGTGCACGGTCGCGCGGCGGCCAAGGAGGCCTTCTGGGCCGACCAGGAGCGCGACTACCGCTACGAGCCGGTGCGTACGTTCCCGCGGCCCGATTACTCGGCGGGGTTCACCGGCACGCGCACCGACTTCCGCGACACCGTGCATTGGGAGCCCGCGGTGGTGACGGACAACTCCGGCGAGGCGACCGTGCGGTTCTACCTGTCGGACGCGATCACCACCTTCCGGGCGGTGGCGGAGGGGCTCGGGGCCGGGTTTGTCGGCCGCGGTGAGCTCGAGATCAAGAGCAGCCTGCCGGTTCACGTCGCGACCACCCTCCCCCCCGCGGTCTCGGCCGGCGATCACATCTGGATGCCGCTCACGGTGCGCAGCACCAAGGCCCACGCGCTCGACGTCGACGTCGCCGCGACCGTCGGCGGGTCCCTGGTGCGCGCCGAGCACACCTCCGGTCGCGTCGCGGTGGCGGCCAACGGCGGAGCGACCCATTGGGTCGACCTCTCGGTGGGCCAAGGCGCCGGCGCGGTGCCGTTCACGCTCACCGCGACCGGAGGCGGGCTGTCGGACACCGTCGAGCAGACCCTGACCGTGGTCGCCCCTGGCTTCCCGCGCTCGTGGGCGATGGCGGGCGACGGCACGTCCGAGCGCGCGTTCACCCTCGACCCCCCGATCGCCGGCAGCCTCACCGCGACCGTCACGTGGAGCCCGAGCCCGGTGTCTACGCTGATCACCGGCATGGACGCGCTGATCCGCGAGCCCGGAGGCTGCTTCGAGCAGACGTCGTCGACGAACTGGCCCAACGTCGCCATCCTCGGGTACCTCGAGGCCCACGACGGCGACCCGCGCCTCCGGTTGCAGAGCAGCAAGGCCCTGCAATCGGGCTACGACCGCCTCACCGGCTACCAGGTGCCTGCCGGCGGCTTCGAGACCTGGGGCAGCGGGCCCGGCAAAGAGGCGCTCTCCGCGTTCGGGCTGCTGCAGTTCCGCGACATGCAGAAGGTGTTCCCGGTCGCCGACCGCGTGCTCGACGAAGACACGAAGTACCTGATGGCGCAGCGCGACGGCAAGGGGGGCTTCCGCAACAGCGGCGAGAGCGCGCACGGCTACGGCAGCGCCCCCCAGCCCGTCCTGGACGGGTTCATCACCTACGCGCTCGTCGCGTCGGGCAAAGCCAGCGAGCTCGGCGCCGAGCTCACCCGCCAGGTGGAGGTCGCGCGATCCAGCACGGACCCGTACGTGCTCGCGCTCGCGGTGCGGAGCCTCGCCGGGGCGGCGCACCCTGCCGCCGCCGACGGGGCGCGCCGCTTGCTGGCGATGCAAGCGGCCGACGGGAGCTTCCCGGGCGCCGAGAGCAGCATCACGCGCAGCTACGAGGCCAACCTGCTGGTGGAGTCGACCGCGTTGGCGGCGCTCGCCGTGATGGAGTCCGGGGCCAGCCGCCCGGCCGCCGACAAGGCCGCGGCGTGGCTCGTCGCGAACCGCCAGGGGGTCGGGAGCTGGGGCGCGACCCAGGCGACCGCGCTGGCCCTCGGCGCGTTGACCCGGCACGCCGACGAGAGCCGCCGCCCACGGACCGGCGGCACGGTGGCCATCGAGGTCAACGGCGTCGTCGCGGGCAGCGTCACCTACAGCGCCGACACCACCGAGCCGATCGCGCTCACCGGCTGGGAGGGCGCGCTGCGCGCCGGGTCGAACGAGGTCGTGGTGCGCCAGGTGTCGGGGGCCCCGTTGCCCTACACCGTCAACGTCGCCTGGACGTCGACCGACCCCTTCAGCTCCGAAGGCGCCGAGCTCGACCTCACCACCCGCCTCGACCGCGCGACGGCCCGGATGGGCGAGACCGTCCGGCTCACCGCGCGCCTCGAGAACCGCACCGGCGCGGTCGTCCCGAGCCCGATCGCGCGCATCGGGCTCCCTGCCGGCCTGGAGGCGTCGACGAAGCAGCTCGAGGATCTGCAGAAGCGCGGGGCGTTCGCCTTCTTCGAGACGCGGCCCCGCGAGGTCGTCTTGTACTGGGACGGGCAGCACGCCGACGAGGTGCACGAGGTGAGCCTCGACCTGGCGGCGCGGGTTCCGGGCACGTTCACCGGGCCGGCGTCGAGCGCTTACCCGTACTACGACGACGACGAGAAGTCGTGGGCGGGGGGGTTGGTCGTCACGATCGACCGGCCGTGATCCGCGCCGGGCGCTGCGATAACGTAGCGCCGGGAGGCCGTGATGCGCGCTCGCTGGGCCCTGCTGGTGGGGATGGGGACAAGCTGCAAGGCCGTCGACGACAGCGCGCCCGTCGAACCGTCCGCCGACGCCGACGCCGACGCCGACGCCGACGCCGACGCCGACGCCGACGCCGATACGGACAGCGACACCGACGGTGACACCGACAGCGACACGGTCGGCTCCGCCGGGTGCGGGGCGCCGGTCGGCTACCCGCCGGGCGGCGTACAGCTGACCCTCGACGCGGGTCCCGCCGGCGACGGCGTGCGCTCGTTCTGGTTGTCCCTGCCCGCCGACTACGACCCGGCGGTCCCGCACCGCGTCGTCGTCGGGTACCCGGGAACCGACTGGATCGGGGAGTGGATCCAGCCGTACCTCGACCTCGAGAACCAGCCTGGGCCGCCGACGATCTTCGTCTACCCGGACCCGCTGTGGCGCGACTTCCCCGGCTGGGGCACCTACGGCGGGTGGGTCCTCGGCCCGCACGCCTACCCCGCCGACGGCGACGGCGACCTGGTGTTCACGGGGGCGCTGCTCGACTGGCTGGAGAGCGAGCTGTGCGTCGACCCCGGTCGCGTGTTCGTCACCGGTCACTCGTGGGGCGGTGACATGGCCCAGGTGGTGAGCTGCTTCCTCGGTGATCGGGTGCGCGCGTCGGTCCCCGTCGCCGCGAACGAGCCGTATTGGTTCGACGCGGGCGCCGACTGGGCCGAGTGTGTCGGCCAGACGGCGGTGTGGACGATGTTCGGCGTCGCCGACGACCACTTCACGTGGCAGGACTACTCAGGGCAATTCGGCGACATGTGCGTCGACTTCTGGCTCGACGCACGCGGCTGCGACGCGGCCGACCCGGTGGACCTCGGCTACGGCGCGGACGGCGAGTGTGTGTCGTATGCCGGCTGTGGGCCCGAGGTCCGCTATTGCCTGTACGGGCCCGCGACCGGGCACCAGGTCCCGTCGTACTACGCGGAGGCGACGATGGCGTGGTTCGCCACCTGGTGACGCGGATCGGGGACGACCCCGCCGTGTGCTAGAAGCGCGTCACGGAGGCACGGATGCGCTTGGTCACGCTGCTGTCGCTCGCCCGCGCGGGCGAGTTGGAACCCACACAACCCGAGGCTACCCCGGTAGAGGTCGCGGAGCCGCCGCGGGGCCTGCCGGGCCTGGCCGACCTGCACCTGCACCAGTGGGCCGAGCTCGAGCACGCCCGCCGCTGGTACTACGGCAGCGCGCAGGGCATCCCCTCGGTGGCGCTGGGGGCGTGCGGGACCAGCGTGAACGCCAAGAACATACCGCACAAGAGCCACGCGCAGTTCACCGGCCTGCGCTCCAGCCCCATCGCGACCTGGGTTACCAAGCAGGGGCTCGGCGACGAGCGCAGCGACGACGTGCGGGTGAGGCACGCGGCGCCCGGCGTGTCCGACGACCCCACCCTGCCCCACTGGTTGGGGTGGCCGACCAGCGACTCGGTCGCCCACCAACAAGCCTGGGAGGGGTGGCTACGGCTCGCGCACGACGGGCTGCCGCTGCTCCGGTACATCGACCACGAGGGGCACACCGACGTCTCCGCGGCGATGAGCTCGTTCTACGGTGACTACGGGGCGAACATGAGCGCGGCGTTCGACGACGGCGTCGCGGGCGTCAACCTGGTCGTGGTGAGCCTCGTGCACTCGAACCTCGCGTGCCGCAGCCTCACGCCGCGCAGCACCCAGCGTAAGAACCCGTCGTTGTGCAGCGACATGGACGCCGTGAAGCGCCAGTACGACGCGGCGCTGGCGTGGGCGGCGAACAACGCGGAGTGGGCTACGATCGTCGACGAGCCCCAAGAAGCACGCGACACGATCGAGGCCGGCAAGCTCGCCATCGTGCTGTCCATCGAGGTCTCCGACCTGTTCGGGCCCTCGGAGCTCATCGGCGACGGGGCGTTTCGAGCGACCGCCGGCCCGCGTGACCTCACCCAGCGCCTCAACGCCTACCTCGACGCGCTCGACGAGGTGAGCACGCTGCAGGTGGTGCACCAGACGGACAGCCCGTACGGGGGCGCGGCCTGGATCTCGAGCTCGCTCGTGCAAGGCCAGCTGTGGCGCGAACGTAAGGTGGGGGGCTGCACGGCCAGCGAGCTCGAGCGCTGGAAGTACCAAGAGGACTACAGCGACACCGCCTACCCGGAGTGCTGGACCACGGCGTCCGCGAGCAGTCGGAAGCCTGCCATCTTCCTAGGCATCAAGCGCATCATCGCGGCATGGGGCCCCAAGCCGTACGCGATCCCGCCTCACATGTGGCGCGCCTACAAGGTCGAGTACGTGAAGGCGGGGGGCCGCACCAAGCGCGAGGCCATCCAGGCGCTGCGGGAGGACCCGTTCGGCGCCGCCAACGTCGTGCGCAACCCCTACGGCTTGTCCGACCAGGGGCGGATCCTCGCCGACGTGCTGGCGTCCCGCGGCATGCCCATCGACGCCAGCCACCTGTCGTGGGAGGCGTTCGAAGACCTCGACGCACACCTGGCCCCCGATACCCCCCTGTACCTGTCCCACGCGTTCCCGATGGAGTGGGACCTGATCACCCGCGAGCTGAACGTGCCGCACGCCACCGCCACGAAGATCCAGGCGAGGGGCGGCGTGGTCGGGATCCGCCCAGGGGACGACGAGATCCGCCGCCACGATCCGAGCGACGGCGGCGACGACGCGTTGTCGACCCCCCTGTTCTTACGCGGCCTCGTGTCCGCGGACTGCATGGGCACGTCGATGGGCACCGGCCTGTTCGCCGCCGCGTTCGAGGCCGACGGGCTGCCGCTCGCGTTCGGGACCGACCTCAACGGCTTCATCAACCAGCCGCAGCCGACCGGCATGTTGAGGCCCCCGTACTACGGAGACAGGCCGTGCGCCGCGATCGTCCCCTCGGTCGGCTCCGAGGTGAGCCAACGAGGCCTCGCCCACATCGGCTTGTTGCCCCAGCTCTACGTCGAGCTGCGCGCGGTCGCGGGAAGCGACGACGCGGCATCCGATACGGTGGCGTCGCTGCAAAACGGGGCCGAAGCATACGTGCGCATGTGGGAGCGCGCGTGGGCCCAACGCAGCGGGGGTGACGCCTCCCCTCCCCCCGAGCGGCAGCCGGCCAAGGTCGCGTCGTGGGACGAGCTGTCGACCCTCTTGTACGAAGGCGACGACCTCGCGCGCATCACCCTGCCCGACGACACGACCCTGCCACGGCTGCGCGCGATCGAGGCGGCGGTGCCGTACGGCGCCGCCGAGCCTGGGGTCGGCGCTTATCCGCAGGTCCCCACCCAGATCGGGTTCTTGCTGGGGTCGAGCACCTACGGCGCGTACCCCGAGCGGTACCACTTCCCGGTGCGGCGCTGCGTCCACGCAGGGACCTTCGTCGACGACGCCCGGAGGAGCGGAGCCTGCACGGAGATCGCCGACGCGCGCGCGACCCGCGCCGCCTACACGTCGCACGGCTTCGAGCGGCCCGAGCTGCTCGGCCGCTGGGATCACGT
>CAIUDO010000211.1 GCA_903897935.1 uncultured Pseudomonadota bacterium | reverse complement strand
CGAGTTCACGTCGAAGAAATACTGCCCCTGATGCAGGTAGCCGGCAGCCTCGCCGGCCACGTCGAGCGCCGAGGAGGCGGTGACGGCGGAGATGACGACGCGAGCGTCCTTCGCGGCGTCGGCGGGGCTCGCGGCGGCGGCCCGGCGGGGGTTGTTGTTGCGGTCGCCGGCCTCGTTGTTGGCGCTCGCGGACGTCTCGGTGGTGGCGCTGGACAAGACGGGCACGCTGACCGAAGGGGTGCCTGCGGTGGTGTCGGGCTCGGACGCGGCGTTGCGCGTGGCCTCTGGGCTGGCCCGGTACTCCGGCCACCCGGTCTCGCGCGCCATCCTCCGCGAAGCGGGGCGGCGGCAGATCGCGCTGCCTGACGGCGTCGGCGTGCACGAGACGGTCGGGCAGGGCCTCGAGGGTGTGGTCGACGGGCAGCCGGTGCGCGTCCGGAAGGGTGACGCGCCCGGTCGGGTGGTCGTCGCGTTCGACGGCCGCGACGAGGAGATCGGGTTCGAAGACGTGCCTCGTGCCGATGGTCCGGCCGCGGTCGCGGCGCTGCGCGGCCTCGGTCTGCGGGTCGTCGTGTTGTCCGGAGACCGTCCGGCGGTCGCAGACCGGGTGGGGGCGTGGGTGGGCGCCGACGAGGCGCGCGGCGACATGACCCCGGAGGGCAAGTCGGCGTGGATCGTCGGGCGACGGGCGCTCGGGGAGCGGGTGCTGTTCGTCGGCGACGGCCTGAACGACGCGCCGGCGCTCGCCGAGGCGGACGTGGGTGTGTGTATGGCCGGTGGTGTCGCGACGAGCTTGCTCGCCGCGAGCGGGGTCACCGCCGAGGGCGCGCTGGTGCCGCTCGTCTCGGGCGTGCGGGTCGCGCACGAGGCGCGGCGCGCGATCCGGGCGAACATGGCGCGATCGCTCGTCTACAACGTGCTCGCGGTCGGGGCGGCCGCCGCGGGGTGGGTCGACCCGCTGGTCGCCGCGTTGTTGATGCCGGCGTCGTCGTTGATGGTGGTGTGGGGCGGCACCCGGATCGAGAGCCGGGTCGCGGCCCTGGAGCAAGCGGCGAAGGCCGCGCGAGGAGGCGCATCGTGAGCGCGATCTTGTTCTTGTTGCCGATCGCGGTGGCGCTCGGCGGGATCTTCGCGTTGTTGTTCGCGCGCGCCGTGGTCGCCGGACAGTTCGATGATCTCGACGATCCGGCGGAGCGGGTGCTGCACGACGACGACTGACCCGGGTTCGGGTGCGGGGCTACGGTTGATTTCCCTCGCTGTCGCCGTTCGGAGCATCGCGGCGTCTGCGCGGAACAGCAGAGCCAGCTCGCTGACTTCGTCGTGAGTGACCGGCATCGGGTTAGCGGGCGTGGGGGGATACGGTGACCGAACCGCGGCTTCAGGACCTGTTCATCGGCATCGCCGGGCTCATCGGCGCGGGCAAGACCACGCTGGCGACGGCGCTCGGCGAGCACCTCGGCCTGCCGGTCTACTTCGAGCCCGTCGCGGACAACAGCTACCTCGCGGACTTCTACCGAGACACCGCGCGCTACGCGTTCGCCACGCAGATCTACCTGCTCAACCGCCGCTTTCAGCAACACCAGGAGATCATCTGGCGCGGCGGCGGGGCGGTGCAGGACCGCACGATCTACGAAGACGCCATCTTCGCGAAGACGCTCGTGGACCAGAAGCTCATGGACGAGCGCGATTATCGGACGTACCTCGAGCTGTTTCGGCACATGTCCAACTTCATGTGCCGCCCGAACGTGATCGTCTACCTCGACCTGTCGCCCGAGACGTCGCTCCGACGGGTCCGCGAGCGGTCGCGCGACGTCGAGTCGGGCATCACGCTCGAGTACCTGACCGCGCTGCATCGTGAGTACGAGCGCTTCGTCCTGGACATCTCGCGCATGGTGCCGGTGATCCGGGTGAGCTGGGAGCGCTACCGGGACGCCGAGGAGATGGCCCACGTGATCGAGCGTGAGTACTTGTCGGGTTCGTTCCTACGTAACGTCTCGTGGAGCGGCCCGACCTGAGGGCGGCAGCGAGCTGTCTGGCGCGACCGATTCGTTCCGGAGCGCGGGCGTTCAGTCCGCCGGAGCGCGCCGTCTCGATCTCGACCACGAGGCTCGGCCGCGCGCGCGCTCACTCCACCAGCGACCGGCGCACCAGCTCGCGTGTCTCGGCGATCTCGTCGTAGTGCTCGACCTCGTGGAGGAGGGCGACCACGCGCTCGTTGAGCGCGGCCACCCGCGCCGCGAGGCCCGACGCTAGGCCGACGACGAGCGCGAGCACGGCCGGCTCCCGACGCTCGATCGCGGCCCGTACGGTCGCGACGTCGAGCGCGAGCGCCGTCACCGGGGTCGCGGTGCGGACGGTCGCGGTGCGCGCGAACCCGGTCAGCAACAGGATCTCGCCCAGCACGGCGCCGGGGCCGACCCTCGCCAACTCTCGAGCCTCCCCGCCGCGGTCACGCCGGCTGACGACGGCCTCGCCTTCGAGCACGATCAACACGCGCGGCCCGCCCGCGCCTTCGTGCAGCAGGGTGGCGCCCGCGCCCCACCGCTCGACGCGGGCGAGCGACGCGATCTGATCGAGCTCGTCGGCGGTCAACGTCGCAAGCGTGGGGTTGGACGCCCAGGCTTGAAGATCCGCGCTCATGGGCGCCGCCGCGTCGACACGAGCAGCGCCGCGGCGAGCGCGACGAGCGACGACGACCCAGCCGCCCCGCTCGTGCACCCCGACGACGGCGGCGCGGCGGGCGCGGGGTCGGGCAGCGGCGGGGTCGCGGTCGAAAGTTCTGTTTGGAACGGCTCGTTCATCGAGGTCCCGTCGATGAAGCGCAAACCGGGCGCGACCGTGATCGTGTAGCTGGTGTCGTCGAGCCACGGCACCTCGGGGCGCAGGTTCACCACGTGGGAGCTCTGCCCGTAGAACAGGTCCACCGACAGCGGCACGGCGTCGCCTTGGTCGGACACCGCGGTGAACAGCGCGGCGTCGACCGAGTCGTCTTCGATGCCGCGCGCGAACACCAGCGTGACCATCGACTCGATCGAGTCGGCGTCCGTCGGGTGGCTCCAGCCGCCCTCGCGCGGGAACGTCGCGATGACCGGATCATCGGGTTCTTCGCCGAGCAGGCGCAGGTAGACGCGGTCCCAGTACGCGGCCACGACGCGCGCTTCGTTCGGAGGGCTGCCGGGCACGTCGTCGTTGAGCTGCTCGGCGCACGCCCAGGGCCACTGCTCGGCGTACATGTCGACCGTCTCTGGCACCTCCGCCGCGGAGGTCACGAACCAGATCGCGACCTGCAAGAGGTCCTGCGCGCCGTCGAGCGTGTCGGCGTCGACGTCGATGCCGCGCGCGTCCTGGAAGATCGTGGACAACACGCTCGACGGGACCCACGCGGTGTCGATCGCCTCGGGGTGCACCAGCGCCGCGAGCGCGACGTCGGTGGCGGTGTCCATGCTCTCGGTGCTCCACGGCGCGTCCTCGTCGTAGACGTGGGCCCGCTCCATGTACATCGCGTCGTAGGTCTGGTCGGCCATTCCATGCGACGCCATGCCGAGCAAGAACGCGACGTGCATCGCGCCTTCGTCCGTCCACGGGGGCCCACCGTAGGTGTCCTGGATCCACGCCAGGTACGCGCGCTGGAACGGCTCCCAGTGGGCGTCTTCACCGTACGGATCCCCGACCGCGTAGCCCCCGTCGGGGAACATCGCGCCGCTGATCAGCGCCGTACGCAGGTCGTCCCGGGTGACCAGCTCGGCGAGGTCCGGGTCCTGCACGTACGGCACGGCCTCGACCGTGATCCACACGTGCGACGTCTGGCCGTTCGCGAGCGCGATGGACGCCATCAGGGGCAACAACACGGGGCCTCCGAGCCGGTCAAGGGCCGGAATCTATGGGTTGTAACGAAGTGATGCGAGCGGCCGCCGCGTCGACCTCCGGGCCGAGCACCGCCCAGGCCGCTTCTACGCCCGGCGCGCTCGGGTCGTAGATGTCCGTCCGTTCGCCCGGATCGGCGGCGTGGTCGTAGTAGCGGTGGCTGCCCGACCACCAATAGTGCAGCCTCCCGCCGGCGACCTGGGCGCTCTGCACCACGCCGGACTTCGCGCTCGTGAACGCGGTGCGTGGCCGATCCGCGGGCACGAGGCGCGCGGGCTGGCCGTCGAGTCCCGGCGGGACGGGCTGCCCGAGGGCATCCAGCACGGTCGGGACGAGGTCCGCGTGGGTGGTCGGCGCGGCGATCACGGCAGGAAGGATCGTCTCGGACCACATAAACGCGATGGCGTCGGTCTCCTCGCCGTACAGCGCGTACCCGTGGCCCTGGTTGAAGTGCTCGAAGAAGCCCTCGCCGTGATCGCTCCACACGACGACGAGGGCGTCGGCGAGCAGGCCGCGGCCGCGAAGGTCGGCGAGCACGTCGGCGAGCTGATCGTCGAGCCATCGGAGCTCGGCTTCGTATCGAAGCTCCATGTGCGCGAGCACGTTGGCCCGCTCGGTCTCGGACAGCGCCACCCAGCGCACGAGCGCGTCGTAGTGATCGGGCGCTGACGAGAGATCGTATGGGATCGGCGGGAGATCTTCGAGCCCGACGAGGTACTCCTGCGGAGGCGCGTACGGCACATGCGGCTCGAACGCGTGCAAGTGGTACACCCAGGGGCTGGCGCCGCGGCCGGACTCGAGCAGCTCGATCGCTTGGGCATGCAACCGGGTCAACGAGGCGTCGTCCTCGAACACTGAGCGCGCGTACCCGGCGTCGGTGCCCCACGTCGACGAGAAGTACGCGTTCGCGCTCGCGAACACCGAGAAGTGCTCCGGGAGGTACGACGGCAACGTGCCCGGCAGCGGGCGGGGCTCGGGTTCGAGCGTGATCTCGGCGAGGTACGGCAACGAGAGCGGGTTCAAGCCCGTCTGCGCGCACAGCACCGATTGCAGCGTCCAGTTCGAGCACGACGCGTGGTTGGCGAGGCGCACGCCGCTCGTCGCTAGCGCGTCGAGGGTCGGCGTCACGCTCGGGCCGGTCCGGTCGCGCGCCAAGGTGTCGATCGACACGATGACGAGGTTCGTGGGCCGCCGCCCGACGAACCCGTCGGCCGCGCTGTCGGGGCGCGCCGCGCACGACGCGAGCACGACCAGCGCGCCGAGGCAACGCACCGTCAGCGGCCCTTGCCGGCTTTGCTGGCTTTGCCGTCCCGAGAGCGATCGCGGTCCGACGGCGCCTTGCCCGGCGTCGTGGCGTCGTGCTCGGTGGTGGACGCCGCGGGGCTGGTGGCCGACGGCGCGACCATCAGGCCGCCGCCGACCAGCGCGACGAGGCCGCCAGCGGCGATGATCGCGACGAGCGCGAGCGCGATCATCAGCACCGGGGCGCCGCCGCGCTCCTCCGGCTCGTCCGCGACGGCGATCGGGCTGGGCTTCTGCGGAGCTGGGGGCGGCGGCAGGGGGTCCCGCTCCTTGGCGGGCTCCTGGTAGACGACCTTGCCGGTCTGGCTGGGGGGCGGGGGAGGGGGCGGGGGCTCGGCCGCGATCTCGGCGATGGCCCGCCGTGCCGCGACCTCCGCGACCAGCCGCGCGACGAGCATACGCCAGACTGGCAGGACGTCGGCCCCGACCGCGACGGCCCCGGCGACCTTGTCGGCGACGTCGAGCGCCTTCGGCAGGTGCTCGGACGCGGCGTTGGCGATCGGCTGGAGGTACTTGGCGGACTGCGTGATCATGCCCTCGAGCGGCTCGAGCAGCGCGTCGAACGCGCCGAGCGTGTCCTCGGTGGCGTCGCTGCCGGCGACGGCGGTGATCTTGTCGGCTTCTTCGCCGCCCCACCGCTCGACCAGCGTCTCGAGGAACGAGCCGCCGGACCGCACGACGTTGTCGGCGAACGGCAGGCCCACCTCGATGGACGCGTAGTAGACCAGCATCGCTTTCCCGGCGTCCGTCGCCCGCAAGGCGTCGACACGCTCCCGCGCGGTCCCGGGGAACAGCTTCCAGCCGATGTAGGCGAGCGCGAAGCCCTTGAGCACCGCGTCGGCCGCCTGGGGGCTGTCGGTCGAGAACGCGCCGGCGCCTTCCCGCCACGCGGCGACCGCGTTCTTGACGCCCGTGTACAAGGCGAGCCCACCGTCGGCCTTGTCGAGCGCGCTGCCCATCCACATCGCGCCGAGGGCTCCTTCGGCGGCGGCGTGCTTCTGCGCGCGGGCGAGCACCGCTGGTGTCACGGTGCCGCCGGCGGCTCGGATCGCGTCGTCGAGCGATGCGACGGTCGGGAACGGGGGCGCGAACGGCACTACCCGCATGACCGCGCGCACGAGGCGCGCGGAAAGCGTGGTGTCGCCGAAGTCTGCGAGCTCAACTTGCACGTCGTAGGCCATGGGGTCCTCGTGGGTGCGGTCGGATAACGCGCCGACCCTGGGAGTTCAGACGGACGCGAAGAACGCTGCGTGGTCGCTGGCGAACGCCCGGAAGCCGTCGAGCACGGCGGCCCGCAGCGTGGCGTGCTCGTGGGCGGGCACGTACGCGAACGCGAGGCGCACGCCCCGGACGGCGTGGTCGAAGTGCATCGCCTCGGCGCCGCCGCCGTGCCCGCTGTGCACGCGCACCCACTTCCACGCCTCATGGTGCTCGCCGCCCACGTCGACCCGGGTCTGTTCGAGGAACCGCACCAGCTCGGGCCGCTCGGCGTTCAGGCGCGCGTCGATGGTCGAGAACTCCTGGTCGGCGAGCACCTCGGAGCCGAGGTGGTAGCCCATCGAGAAGAAGATCGCGG
Organism: uncultured Pseudomonadota bacterium; assembly: GCA_903897935.1. GTDB lineage: Bacteria > Myxococcota_A > UBA796 > UBA796 > CAIUDO01. The sequence goes on along the minus strand of CAIUDO010000211.1, from coordinate 12,694 downwards.
GCGCGGTGTCCGGGGTGAACCGCCCGTAGCCTTCGGCGACGCGATCGCAGAGCGTGCGCAGCCAGTCCGGCTCGTCCAACCAGGCGTTCGCGCGGTCGGCGTCGAGCAGCCACTCGGGGCCGTGCGTGTCCGCGTGGGCGAGCAGGCCGACCAGCAGGGCCTGCGCGAGGCACCGGTGCGTGTCGCGGTGGCGTGTGGACCGGTCGTCGAACTCGTCGATCGCGGCGTCGAAGATGTACGACGCGACGAGCACCGAGCGGTCGGCTGCTGCCACGATCGGCACCTCGCGGTCGAGGAAGATGCGACGGGAGCGCGCGATCTTGCCGGCCAGCGACGAGACCCCCGCGCCGAACAGGCCGTTCCAGGCGGTGTAGCGGGAGAAGAACCGCAGCAGCTCGGCGTCGTCGTGGATGACCCGCGTGAGCACGCCCTCCACGGCGCGCCGGGTGGCCTCGAAGTCGGCGGCTCGTTCGAGATCAACACGCTCGATCATCACTGCTCCTGGCGGCTCGGTCGCCTCGGTTCGGGGGCATCAGGGAGTCGGGCTTCGACGCGGGATCCGCGGCTGAGCAGCTCGTCGAGCTCGACGTCGACGGCCTCGTCGAGGCGCTCCTCCATGCGCAGGCGCTCGACGGCGTCGTGCAGATCGCGCGACGCCGCGCCCGACGTCGGCTGGGTCATGACCCGCTGGTAGACCTCCTCGAAGGTGTCGGCCATCGAGATCATCGCGGCCTCGACCGCCGACTCTCGGGTGCGCAAGCCCCGGTGACGGTCGAGCACCTGGCTGAGGTCGTTGATCGCCTTGTCGATGCGGCGCCGCTCGTCGCCGTTGGGGGCGCCGTCGCGCTGCCGCTCGAGGTGCGCGCGCCGCCGCTCGAGCTCGGTCGCGTCCACCGACTGGCGGCGCTCCCGCATGACGAGGCGCGACAGCCACAAGCCGAGGTAGTCGACCGTGGCGTCGTCGAGGGTCTCGAGCTCGGCCGGCCCGAGAATTTCGCGCTGGATCGCGACCGTTTGGAGCGACGCGAGCCGGTCCCGCATCCGCTCCCACGCCTGACGCGGGCCGGGCAGGTTGCCCTCTCGCTGCGCGATCTCCTGCAGCAGGTGCTTCTCGCTGGTCCGCCGACGCTGCTCGCGGCGCTTGCGGTCGACCGAGGCCCGGAACACCGGCGACGACGGGATGAACAACGCCGCGACGCCCTCGACGGCGGCGTACCCGAGCAGCGGCACCGCCCCGATGCCGAGGCCGAGCGGGATCGACAACACCGCGCCCGCGATGACGGCGCCGAGCAGGCCGTAGATCGACGTCGGGTGCGTGATCATCTCCTTGAGGTAGGAGACGGGCGCTTCGTCGCGCTCGCGCCAACGAGGCCGGGTCATCCCACGCTCACAGCGACACGCGCACTTGGCCGCCGGTGCCGTGCAGCTTGTTGAGGATGCGCTGCTCGAGGGCGAGGGCGTCGGGGCTGCGCGCGCGGTCCGGCCCGCGCGGCACGGTGAAGTCGTCGGCGACCCGGGCGGGGCCGGTCGACAGCACGATCACGCGGTCCCCGAGCCGGATCGCTTCGCTCACGTCGTGGGTGACGAACACGACCAAGCAGGGGTTGTCGGCGATCAACTTGACGAGCAGCGACTGCATGCCGTCGCGGGTCTGGGCGTCGAGCGCGCCGAACGGCTCGTCCATCAGGAGGATGCGCGGCCGCAGGGCCAGCGCGCGCGCGAGCGCCACGCGCTGGTTCTGGCCGCCCGAGAGCTGCGCCGGACGAAGATCCGCTTTGTCCGCCAGTCCAACCGCCTCCAGCATCTCGTCGACGCGACGGGTCCGCTCCTCGGGGGGCACCCGGGCCTTCCACAACGCGAGCGTGAACGGCAAGCTGACGTTCTGCCGGACCGTCAGGTCGGGTCGGTTCGCGTAGCGCTGGAACACCATCACCGCGTCGTCGTGGTGGCCGGTGCATGGGACGCCGTCGATGCGCACCCCACCCGAGGTCGGCGACGCCACCCCGAACGGGCGAACGCCGCCCATCATGCGCATCACGGTGGACTTGCCGCACCCGGACGGGCCCAGCAGCATGACGATGGACGGGCCTTCGAGGCGCAGCGTGAGCGGATCCACCACGCGCACGATCGACCCGTCGGGCTGCGGGAAGTCCTGGGCGATCGCGTCGAGCTCGATGACCGCGGGCGCGCTGCTCATTCGGTCTCCCATGGGAACAAGCGGCGCTTGAGCCAATGCAGGCCCTGGTTCGTGATCAACGAGAGCGCGACGATCACCCCGATGCCGACGAAGACCTGGTCCATCGCCGAGAAGCGGCGCGCGTTCTGGATGAGCTGGCCGAGGCCGCTCTCTGCGTTCACGTACTCGGCGACGGTGATGTAGGTCCACATCACGCTCACCGCGACGATGAGCGCGTCGGCGATTCGAGGCAACGCGAGCGGCAACACGCCGACCCGGATCGCCTCGAACGGGCGCGCGCCGAGGTCCGCGGCGCTGATCCAGTAGGTGGACGGCACCGCGCGCAGCGCGTCACGCACCATCGGCACCAGGTACACGAACGCGCCGAGGAACAAGAACGCGATCTTCATGCCCTCGCCGATGCCGAACCACATCACGAGGATCGGCAGGATGGCGACGATCGGCGCGGATCGGAACGGATCGACGAGCGGCGAGAAGAACGCGTCCACCTTGGGGGACGCGCCCATGACGATCCCGAGCGGCAACCCGACCACGCCGACGATCAACGAGGCCACGACGACGCGGGACACCGACGCGATGGTCGCGTTCAGGAGCAGGCTCTCGCCGCGGGTGCCGTCCCACGCGAGGCGCAAGAACGCCGAGGCGACCGACCACGGCGCGGGCAGCTTCGCCGGGCTCACGAGGCCCATCGCCGCGATCGTGGCCCACGCCAGCAAGACGACGACCACCGCGGCGATGCCGAGGCCGCGCCGCGCGGGCGCCGGGAGGGGCGCGTACGGGTTCCACATCGTCAGCGCACCAACACGGCGACGCGGGTGGTCCGGTTGAGCGCCCGGCAGTCCTCGAGGTTCAACTCATCGGCTTCGGGGCGCGCTTCGTTGCACAGCGGCGCGTCGGGGCCGTTGCCCTTGACGACGAAGCGCTCCTTCGGGAACTCCCACTGCGCGACCAGGTAGTCGACCACCGCCTGCGCCCGCCGCTTCGACAACGCGACGTTGGCGGCGCGGGTGCCGGTGCCGTCGGTGTTCCCGCTGACCTCAAAGTACGCCGACCCGTTGTTCTCGATGAGCGGCACCATCTCTTCGTCGATGGTCTTCTCGGCGCGCTTGGTGAGCTCGGCCGACCCGCTCGAGAACCCGACCGTCACCGGCTTGGTCAGGGCGGCTTCTTTGCTCGCCGCCTGGGTGGCGGCCGCGGCGTCGAACGTGAACTGCGGGCGGGCCGCCTCCTCTTTGACCGCCGGGGCGGCCGAGGCGAGCAGGCGCTCGATGAACCGGCGGTCGAAGCTCTCCGAGGGGTCGATGACCGGGCTCGCCGGGTTCGCCAGCGCGCCCGCCGCCCGATAGATGCCGTCGAACCGCTTGTACACGCGCGCGTAGTGGTCGGTGTCGCCGGCGATGCCGAGGATGCGCGCGTTGTCGTCGAGGCCGGTCCACACGACGTTGGAGAACAGGCCCTTCACGAAGTCGCGGCCCTGATCCTTCGCCAACAACGCGAAGAACTCCTCGGTCTCGACCAGCGCGGTGACGGCGTTGTCCGGGTCCTTCTCGGCGGCGTCGACGCCCTTCATCCAGCCCTCGACGAACTTCGCGTAGACCTCGGTGTTGGCGGGGTCGTTCAGCGGGCCGCGGTCGCAGACGATCACGTCGTAGATGAGGTTCGTAGCCGTCTTCGTGGAGTAGACGACCTTCGAGCCCGGGACGGCCTTCAGCGCGAGCGCGAGGTCGGGGTCCCACAGCGCCGCGGCGCTGACCGCCCCCGACTCGAACGCGGCGCGCACGCCGGCGGTGCCTTCCTCGGCGTTGATGAACACGTAGTCGACCGACGCCTTCTTCTTGGCGGTCAAGCTGGAGTTGTCGATCGCGTCGATCACCATGCCGTGCGACGGCGTGAACTGCAGCATCGCGACCTTCTTGCCGGCGAGGTCCTCGACGCGCTCGATCGCGGGATCGCGTGTGATGATGGCGTCGCCGCCCTGCGTGTTGTCGACGATCATGATGGCGGCGGCGTCGCGGCCCGCGTTGCGCAGGTTCGGCTGCTCCTGCGCCCAGAAGTCGCTGGTACGCCACGCGCACTGGGCCGCGCCGGACTCGAAGATCGTCGATAGGGTAGGGATGTCGTCTTGAATGACGAGCTTGACGTGCACGCCGAGCTGGTCGTAGAGGCTGCCCGGCTTCGTCTCGAGGGCGTTGCCGTTCGCGACGATCGCCGGGGCGTACCCATGGAAGCTCACGATCGACACCTTCAGCGGGTTGCTCGCGCTGCCGAGCGGGCCCGTGCCGGCTTTCTTGGACGACGGCTTCTTCGTGTCGGGCGCGCCGTCGGCCACCGGCTCGTCCGTCGGATCGTCGCCGGTGCCCATCACGAGGTCCTTGACCCCGAGCTGCCACGCGGCGGCGGCGGCGGTCGACAAGATCGCCAGGCTGATCAGCACCTTGGCGAGCGGGGTGAGTTTGGCCAAGTCAAGCCTCCGAGCGGGCCGTTCGGGCCCGGGTAGATCAAGGGGAGAAGGTGCGGACGACCTCGTCGAGGCGCGCCAGATCCGCGCGCAGGCGCTCGGTCTCGCGCGCCACCGCCTCGCGGGTCGCGGTGAGGTGGGCGAGGATACGCGCCTTTTCGGCCCCTACGTTGACCCCTTCTTCCTGCAGCAGCGCCTCGAGCGCGGCGATCTCTTCGCGGATGCGGGCCGTCGCTTCGGCGAGGGCGCGATCTTGGTCGGCGCGCTCGGCGGTGGCGCGCTGCTCGGCCGCCGTCGCGGTGGCGGCGAGGCCGGCCATGGCGGCCTCCAACGCGCTGCGCTTGGCCTGGGCGTCCGCCACGACCTGATCGAGGGACCACGCGTCGTCGGCGGCGTCCATCGCGATCACCGCGGCGCGGCGCATCTCGATCGGCATCGCGCGCAGCCCTTCGAGCACCTTGAGCATCTTCTCGGCCGGGAACGCGGCGGCGGGGACGCCGGCCTGCGCGTAGATCTGCTCGAGCGCGCGCCCTTCTTGCACCTCGGTCGCGATCGGGAGCGGCGGCGGCTCGGGCGGGGGGGGCGGGCCGGCGGGGGCGGCCGGGGCGTCGGCCTCGAGGACGCCGCGTGTCTGCGCGAGGAGGGCCTCGATGTCCTCCGTCGTGGTCACCGACGGGGCGCCGCCCTTCTTGTTGCGGTCGATGCGCGCTTGATCGGCCTCGCTAAGCTCGACGAGGCCAACGGAAGCCAACGCCTTCAAGAAACGGCTCACGGGTGCCCTCCACGCGGATCCTTACGGCAGCGCACCGTATTCCCGCGTGCCGGCTACGCAAGCGACCGCGTCAGCCGATCAGCACGGTGGGGGCGCCGACGATGATCACGCCACCGTGCGCGGTCATGTCGCCCAAGCGCGCCGCCGGCACACCGCCGATGAGGACGGTCGGCGAGCCCATGGCGACAGCGTCCGGAGGGCCGGTACAAACAGCCATGTCCCCGATCCGGGCGGCAGGCATGCCCGCGACGATCACCGTAGGGCACCCGACCGCGATCGGGCCGCCGACGTGGGGCACCGTGCCGGTGACCATCGGGCACGTGTGCATGTCACCGATTCGCGCCGATGGCTGACCCATACGACCTCCGCTGCGTGATGCTAGCATGGACACCACGCGCCGGGAACCCGCTGGCGCCCAAGGAGGCACGATGCGTTGGCTCGTTCTGGTGGCCGGTCTGTCGGCTTGTGGCGCCCCTAAAGAGACGGCGGACACCGGCCCGACCACCACGCCGCCGACCGACACGGACACCGAGCCGACGGACACCGAGCCCGTCGACACTGGCTGCGGCGACACCGCCCCGTACGTGTTCGCGGTGACCACGTCGGCCGCGGGGCTGCAGAAGAGCCCGGAGGGTGAGCTGCTCCCCGCGATGTTGTTCGCGATGGAGGTCATCGACGACGACGGCGACCTCGATCACATCGGCTACGAGCTCTGGTACGACGAGGTGGTCGACGGGGTCGTCGACACCGCCGTCCCGGCGCCGGTCATCGGCAACACCACGCTGGCGGGGGACCTGTGCGGCGTCGGGTTCGTCGCGCTCAACCTCACGGTGACGACCGACGGCGGCGGCATGAAGTACGCGACGGAGATGGACTTTGCGCTCGTCGCGAGCGACGCCCGCGGCAATCGCTCGGCGCCGTTCGTGTTCGCTGCCTGGGTGCCCGACGAGAACGGCGACGACGCGACGCCCTGAACAAGCGCTTAGCGCTTAGCTTTTGGCCGCTGCCCCTTAGTCGCACCAGGGGCGGACGGCGGCGACGAACGCGTCTGGGGCGTCGATGAACGGCCAATGGCCCGACGGTCCGACCGGCTCGATCGGCACACCAGCGGCACGAACCGCGGCGACGGATCCCGGCGCGGCGCCTCCGCTCCCGCCGACGCCCGGAACGTAGAGCGCGCGCGGGATCGCGGCGAGCCGCGTTGCGAACTGGCCCCCGCGCGACCCGACGACGAGGCCGATCGCGTCGGCGTGCAGCACGCCGGGGTCCGCGAACGACATCGACACGAAGTAGCCGCGCTGGGCGGGATCCTCGACGCCGGCGCCGTGCACCCGGGCCAGCAGCGCGGCGTGCCCATCGGCCCGGTACGCGTCGCGGGGGTAGGCCGCAGCGACCGACGAGAACGCGCAGTCAGGCGGGGTCTTGTTCCCTTCGACGTCGATGAGGGTGTGCACGAGGTCGGGGTGGCGTTCGGCGAGGTGCAAGCCGACGATCGCGCCCATCGAGTGCCCGATGACGGTCACCTGCGGGATCCCACGGCCGCGCAGCCACGCCGCGAGGTGGTCGGCGTGCTGCGCCAACGACGCCTCGGCCGAACGGTCGTCGCTCGCCGGGAGCGCGGTGGGCGCGGGCTCGTTTGCCGGCCAGGGGCTGCGCCCGTACCCGGGCAGGTCGGGCAGCAGGTGGGGGAGGTCCCCCCACCGAGGATCGGCGAGCACCTCGAGGAAGCAGCGGCTCGACTCGCCGAGCCCGTGCACCCACACGACCGGGCGGCGGCCGTCGAACACACCGGCCTCACGCACCACCATGCCCGCTTCGAAGCGGTCCGACGTCCGAGCGCTCATCGGCCGATCATGCCCTTGAACAGCCGCTTGAGCTTGTCGCGGCGGCCCGTGGGGGCCGGCGCGGGCGGCGCGGCGGGGCGCGGCGGGACGAAGTCGCCCAGGAACGCCTGCCGGATGTTCGCGGGCGACTCGTATACGCCGGTCGCGCCGGTGAACTCGGGCGTCCGGTAGTCGTCGGGGTGCAGCAGCTTGCCGTACCGCTCGAGGTCCTCGACCGCCATCCCGATCCACTTCGCGAAGCCGCTGCAGATCATCACGGTGGTGTCGCGTTTGTCGTCCCAGAACACGACCGCAGGCTCGTCGTCCATCGTCTTGGTCATGTCGAGGCAGTCGAGGTCGCCGTTGCCCCAATCGTGGAACGGCACCAAGTTGTATTGGAGCATCGCCCGATACGACAGCACGCTCCGCGGATCGGTGGCCGGCCCGAGCCCGAGCACGTCGACGCCGAACAGCGAGATGCCGTTGGTCGTGGTGAGCATCTCCCGCCACGTACCGGTGATCGTCACGCCCGCGGCGTCGAGCAGCGCGGCGACGTCGCGCTCGGCGATCGGCGGGCGCAGCTGGATGTCGAGCGAACGCCCCAGGTTCGAGCGGAGGGTGCGCCCCGTGACGCTGTCGAGCGCCTGGCGGAACGTTGGGTGTTCGGTCTCGGCGGCCATGCCCGTCTCCTGACGCTACGGGAGCCTATCGGGCTACGAGAATTTGTCCCCCCGCGCTCGACGGTCGCCGCTTGCCGAACCTATTCAAGAGTTATACAAAACATGCTCAAACTGGAGACGAACATGCGCGCGGTGGTGATCGGATCGGGGATCGGTGGGTTGTCGGCGGCGATTCGTCTTTGTTCGCTGGGCTTCGACGTGACGGTGCTCGAGCGCGCGGCCACGCCGGGCGGGCGCGCGATGGTGCGTAAGCAAGACGGGTTCACCTTCGACATGGGCCCGACCGTGCTCACCGTGCCGCACTTCATCGAGGAGCTGTTCCGGCTCGAGCGCGGCGTGCCCGAGCTCGACGTGCCGGACTTCCCGCCGGAGCTGCTCACCCCGGACGCGCGGGTGACCGAGGGCACGAGCGGCGGGCCGGCCACCTCGCGCTACGTCGACATCGTCCCGATCCTACCATTCTACCGGATCTTCTTCGCCGACGGCACCTGGTTCGACTACGACGGGGACCCGGAGCGGACGGTCGCCCAGATCCGCAACATCGAGCCGGCGGACGTCGCGGGGTACGAGCGCTTCCACGCCGACGCCAAGGCGATCTTCGAGCGCGGCTTCCTCGAGCTCGGCTACACCCACTTCGGCGACATCGCGTCGATGCTGCGGGTGGTGCCCGACCTGCTCCGGCTCGACGCGGTGCGCAGCTTGTTCTCGTTCACGAGCCGCTACTTCCGGTCCGACAAGCTGCGGCAGGTGTTCTCGTTCGAGACGCTGCTCGTCGGCGGCAACCCGCTGCGGGTACCGGCGATCTACGCCATGATCCACTTCGTCGAGAAGACGTGGGGCATCCACTTCGCGCGCGGCGGCACCGGCGCCCTGGTCGCCGGAATGGTGCGCAAGCTCGAAGAGCTCGGCGGGCGGCTCATCTGCGACGCCGACGTCGAGCAGATCGAGGTCGACGACGGGGCAGGGGGCCCGGCGGGGCGGATCGGGCGCCGGGTGGCGACCGGGGTGCGGCTGGCGGACGGGCGGCGGCTGCCCGCGCAGGTCGTGGTGTCGAACGCGGACTGGGCGATGACCAACCTGCGGCTGCTCGCGCCGCAGCATCGGCCGTGGACGCCGGATCTGCTCGTCAAGGCGCAGCACTACTCGATGTCGTTGTTGGTCATCTACTTCGGGTTCAAGGCGCCGGCCGAGCCTCTGCAGCTCCAGCACCACAACATCCTGCTCGGGCCCCGCTACGAGGGGCTGCTCACCGACATCTTCGACCGCAAGGTCCTCGCGGAGGACTTCTCGCAGTACCTGCACCTGCCGACCCTCACCGACCCGTCGCTGGCGCCCCCGGGCCACCACGCTGCGTACACGTTGATCCCCGTGCCGCACAAGGGCGCGGGCATCGACTGGAGCGTCGTCGGGCCGCGCCTGACCGAAGCGGTCCTGACCGACCTCGAGGAGCGTGGCTTCATCCCGGGCTTGCGTGAGAACCTCGTCACGATGAGCACGATCACCCCGGACTGGTTCGAGGGGCCGCTGTCGAGCTGGCTCGGCAACGCGTTCGGCGTCGAGCCGCGCCTCACGCAGTCCGCGTGGTTCCGCCCGCACAACCGCTCGCGGGACGTCGAGGGGCTCTACCTTGTCGGCGCGAGCGCGCAGCCCGGGGCGGGCACGCCGAGCGTGATGATGTCGGCGAAGATGACGGCCCGCCTCGTCGCTGAGGACGTCGCGGCGGGGGTGTTCGCGGATCGTGCCGCCAGCGCCGCTTCCGGCGGTGCGCCGACCGACCTCCACGCGGCCGCCAAGCTGTCGCGCGCCGCGACGTGACCGGCGCCCGAGCCGCTGGCGCCTTGATCGTGTGCCAGGCGCTCGGGAGCGGCGCCTTCGCCGGGGCGGGGGTGGTGGCGGTCGGGCCATCGGCGGTGTGGTTGGGCATCGTCGGCTCGATCCTCGGCGCGTGGCTGGCCGGAGTGCGCGTCGTTCGTCCAGGAGATCGTGGCGCGATGCGGCGGCTCGCGGTGGCGAGCGGCCTCGCGCACGCCGGCGCCGCCGGGATCGTGTACGTCGCCGCGTGGGCGCGGTGGACCGCGGCGTTCGCGCTCCCGGCGAGCGCGCTGCTCGTCGTCGTGCCGGGCGTCGCGTTCGCGGCGGGCCTGCTTGGGTTGGTCTCGGCGCTGTGTGGCCTGGACGCCGCCCGCGCGGGGCGCTGACGATCGGGCCGCGGCGGCGTGTTCGCGCTATCAGGGGGCGGCACCGGAGGTACGATGCCGAGCGTCTCGTCCCGAGCGGACTCCATCGCGCCGAGCCCGATCCGAAAGCTGTACGCGGCGGTGGCGCGGCAGCGCGACGTTCGGTTCCTCGAGCTCAACATCGGCCAGCCCGACGTTCCGACCCCAGTCGAGCTGACCGCGGCGCTCGCTTCGTACAAGCCGCCGGTGATCGCGTACGGCCCTGCGCTCGGCACGCCCGCCTGCCGCGAGGCCGCCGCCGGCTACTACGACCGGTGGTCGAAGGGGGTCACCGCGTCGAACGTGGTCGTGACCACCGGCGGCTCCGAGGCGCTGCTGTTCGCGTTCGCCGCGGTGTGTGATCCGGGCGACCAGATCCTCGTTCCGGAGCCGTTCTACGCGAACTACCTCGGGTTCGCGCGGATGGTCGGCGCGTCGATCGTGGGCGTGCGGGCCCGCCTCGAAGATGGCTTCGCGTTGCCCTCCGACGAGGCGCTGCAGGCGGCCCTGACCCCGCAGACCCGCGCGTTGTTGTTCTCCAACCCGGGCAACCCGACGGGCGCCGTCTACCCGGCGTCCGAGCTGGCGCGCGCGGCGGCGTTCTGCCGTCGCAACAACCTGTTCTTGATCTCCGACGAGGTCTATCGGCGCATCTGGTTCGACGAGGAGCCACCGTCGGCGCTGTCGCTCGCGGGCTGCGAAGATCTCGTGCTCGTCGTCGACTCGTTGTCGAAGACGTGGTCGGCGTGCGGCGCCCGGATCGGCTTCTTGATCTCGCGGAACGGCGACGTGCTCGATCGGGTCGGCCGGATGGCGCAGGCGCGCTTGTGCCCGCAGCCGATGGCGCAGGAGATGGCGGTCGCCGCGTTCGCGCTCCCGGACAGCTTCTACGAGGAGATGCGCCTCGTGTGGCGCGGCCGGCGCGACGCGATGGCCAACGCCCTGATGGCGATCCCGGGCGTCGTCGCGCCGATCCCGACGGGCGCGTTCTACGCGATGGTGGGCCTGCCGGTCGACGACGCCGATGCCTTCGCGCTCTACCTCGTCGAGCGGTTCCGGTACCGCGGCGAGAGCGTGCTCGTCGCGCCGGGGAGCGGGTTCTATCGTGATCCGGTCGACGGCCAGCGCGAGATTCGGCTCGCGGCGGTGCTCGACGTCGCGCGGATCGAGCGCGCGGTTTCACTCATCGGCCGCGCGCTCGCGGCCTACCCGGGGGCCATGTGAGAGCGTTCGTGTGGGGTCTGGCTGCGTTGGCGCTGTGGGGGTGCGGGGGCAAGGACGTCGAGGAGAGCGCGCCGACGCCGCCCGGTCCGCAAGACGCGGACGCCGACGCCGACGCGGACGCCGACGCGGATGCGGATGCGGACGCGGACGCGGACGCGGATACGGACACGTCGCCGCCACCCGCGTTGATCTGGACGTTCACGGGCGTCGGGTGTGGCACACCGGAGGAGTGGGAGGGCTACGAGCGCCTTACGGTCACCGACGAGCTCGGCGGCGTCCGGTGTGTGTTCGAGTGGCCGGTCGTGTCGTCGGAGGTCGTGCCAGGGTGCAAGGGCTGCACGTTCGCGTCGATGGTCTCGTTCGGGCCGGGCGTGACGGTCGAGGGCGCGTGCGGCGGGCTCGGCATCACCGACGGCGCGTCGCACGACGCGACCGCGTACGGTTACGCCGCGACGTACGCGTACGGCGTGGACACCTACGAGAACGTCCTGGTCTCCGAGAACGCGCCGGCGGACTGGCGCCCGGTAGGAGATGCGACGTTGGACGGGGACTGTCTGACCTACAACGTTTGGGCCATCTGAACGGGGGGCGGCATGAGCCACGGCGTCGTCGCACAAGCGGAGCGCTTCGGCGCGCACAACTACCACCCGCTCGACGTCGTGCTCGTCGAGGGGGCCGGCGCGTGGCTCACCGACGTCGAGGGGCGTCGCTACCTCGACTTCTTGTCGGCGTACTCCGCGGTCAATCAGGGGCACTGCCACCCGCGCATCGTAGCGGCGATGGTCGCGCAGGCGCACAAGCTGGCGCTGACGAGCCGCGGCTTTCACAACGACCAGCTCGGGCCGTTCCTCGAGGCGCTGTGCGCGCGCACCGGCTTCGATCGAGCGCTGTTGATGAACAGCGGGGCGGAGGCGGTCGAGACCGCGGTCAAGGCGGCGCGAAAGTGGGGCTACAAGGTCAAGGGCGTCCCGGCGGATCAGGCCGAGATCATCGTCGCGGCGGACAATTTCCACGGTCGCACGACCAGCATCGTGTCCTTTTCGACCGAGGAACAGTACCGCGACGGCTTCGGTCCCTTCACCCCAGGCTTCAAGGTCGTCCCCTTCGGTGACGCCGAGGCCCTCGCCGCCGCCTTCTCCCCGAACACGGTGGCCTTCCTGGTCGAGCCCGTGCAGGGCGAGGCGGGCATCCACATCCCCCCCAAGGGCTACCTCAAGAGGGCGCGTGAGCTCTGCGATCAGCACCGGGCGCTGCTCTTCCTCGACGAGATCCAGACCGGCTTCGGCCGGTGCGGGGCCATGTTCGCCTTCGAACACGAGGGCGT
>CAIUDO010000210.1 GCA_903897935.1 uncultured Pseudomonadota bacterium | reverse complement strand
TGCTCGCCCCCGAGCGCGACGCAGCGCACGTCGTCGCCGTCGAGCGTCACCGTGCATCCGAGCGCGTCCGTGCCGTCGTACGCCAAGAAGCGGAACCGGTCGCCCCAGGTGGCGGGCCCGACGTGCGGCAACACCGACGCGCCCGCGGTGACCGTGACCGCCGGATCCCAGGACGCCCCTCCGTCGTGGCTGCGCACCACGACGACCGCGTGCGCCCACTCCTGCGTGCCGAGCGCCGCCAACGACACCTCGGCGCCCACGAGCGACAACGCGGGGCGCTCGAGGCGCCACGCGTCGAGCCCGAGGTCGACCTGCCGCCACCCCCCAGCCGGGACCGCGACCTCGCCGGCGAGATCCAGCGTCCCGAGCCAGATCTGACGGTGGTACCGCCCGTCCGACGTGCTCGGGCTCGCCGAGACCGCCAACACGCCCACCGTCCCGTCGGTCGCCAGCGCGGGGAAGGTCGGGAACGAGCCGCTGAGCGGGACATCGAGCGGCCCCCCCCACGAATCGGCGCCTCGGCGCGCGACCTGGAGCAGCACCTCGTCGACGCCCGCGAGCCCAGGCTGCACGATGCCGTTGGGGTTGTTCACCCACGCCATCCACGGCGCCCCACCCGCGTCCGCGACGACGCCGTGCCAGAACGGCCCCGCTTTGACGACGGGCACCGGCGCCGGCACCCACGACCCGTCGGACGACGCGAAGCACTCCACGACCCACGGCGCGTCGTCGGCGTCGGGGTCTGGGACGAAGCTGCGCCAGCAGGCCTCGGTGTGACCGTCGACCTCGAAGGTGACCAGCGACTCGGACGCGAGCGCGTCGGGGTTCGACAGCTCGTCGCCGTCGGCCACGACGACGGTGCGGCGGGCTGCTTCGAGCGTGTAGACGACCTCGACCGAGCGCCCGTCGGCGCGGCGGGCCTCGGCGACGCCTTCCCGACCGGCAGGGATGTCGGTCACAAACATCTCGGTCGCGACCCGGCCGTCCGCGTACGGCAGCGGGACGCCGAGCAGCTCGGCGATGGTCGCGCCCAGGTCGACGAGCTGCATCGGCGTGTCGATGGTCTCGCCAGCGCGCGCGCCCGGGCCGAGCAACAAGAACGGCAGCTCGCGGCAGCCGAGGCAGGAGTCGCCGTGGTTGCGCCAGGCGGGGTCGGTGTCGGAGTCATGGTGGCGCCCGTGATCGGCGGTGATGATCACGTGCGTGAAGTCCTTGGTCCGACCGTCCTTTCGGATCCACTTCACGAAGCTGGCCAACGCCTCGTCGACCGTGGCGACCCCCTCCTGGTAGTCGTTCGCTTCGCCGAAGTGGGCGGCACGATCGGACTGGTGCAGGTTGATGACCATCAACCGGGGCGGCGCGTCGCTCGTGAGCATGGCCTTCGCGCGCGCGAGCACGAGCTCGTCGTCTTGACCGGGCAACGCCGGATCCTCGACGTCGGTCACCAGGTGGAAGTCGGCGCCGTCCGGGAGCGCGTCGTCGCCCCACGCCGGCCACGTCGAGTGCGCGAGCGGTTGGATGAGCTCGGTGTTGCCGAGCAGCACCACCTCCGGGCGGGAGACATCAGCGGCGCGGAGCGCTTCGAACACCGTGGGCAGCTCGGGCCGGTACAACCCCGGATCGAGGTCGGGGACCGCGTAGCTGCCGAGCGCGAGCCGCCGCCCGGTCAACAAGGCGCCGTGGGCGGGCGGCGTGATCGTGATGCCGAGGTTGAGCAGGTGGGTGGCGCGCGCCGCATGCGGTACGATCTCTTTCCAGCTCTGCGGCATCAGCTCCGCCGGGGTGAGGCCGTCGATCTGCGACGGCCCGTCGCCGAACGACTCTTCAGCGCGGACGCCGTCGAGCACGATCACGACGACCGCAGGCGGGTTGGGGGCCCGACAGGCCGCGGCGATGAACAAGGCTGGTACGACGCGCATCACCCAAGGATACAACGCCTCGTGCGCGCTCGCGGAACCATCCACCGGTGGTGGTCGGACGCGACGCCGGGCCGTACCGCTTAGTCGGCGTCGGTGGGCGGGGCGTACAGGCCCGCGTACTCGTCCGGCAGCTCCACGGAGCGCCGCAAGGCCTCGATCTCAGCGTCGTCGTAGTCGTCGACTTCGGGGCTCGATCCTGCCTGGGCGAGCTCTTCGTCGGCGTCGGCGGGCGGCGCGTACAAGCCCTCGTAGCCATCGGCCGGGGCCGCCGCGGGCGCCTCGACGGGGCGTGCCACCGCCGGAGCTGGCGGAGGCGGCGTCGCGGCGAGCAGGTCGGGAACCGGGCCCGCGGGGCCGGTCGCGCCCTGCGAGGCCGGAGCAGGCTGGTTGTTGCGCAACGCGCTCACCAGCGGGGTGAGGCCGATGCCCGATCGGCGGGCCGCGTCGACCATCGCCGGGTCGAGCAGCTCCAGCTCTTCGGTGAGCAGCGGCTCGAGGTCGTCGACGTCGATCTCGAGCGGGTCCGGGATCGTGAGCCCATCAAGCGCCGAGGGCCCGTCGGTCGGCTCGGGCGACGAATCGGTGGCCGTCGACGACGGGCCGAGGTCGGGGGCCGCCGGCTCGTGCTCAGGCTCGATGGCGAGCCCGACGGGCAAGGCGAGCATCGCGGCCGCCATCGAGCGCGGCAGCGGCGCGTCCATCATCTCGGTCGCGACGCTCGGATCGTCCGCCCGGCTCGCCACCGACTCGGTCGCGAGCTCTTCGGTGGGCTCGAGGGACCGGACCGGGGCTGACGCGCGCGACATGCGCTGATCGGGCGGGAGCACGAGCGGCGCGGAGACCGGAGCGTCGACGAGGGTAGGCTCGTCGCTCGGCGCGCCTTCGTGGGTGGACTCGACGTCGGCCACGAGCCACGACACCGTCCCGTCGACCAGCCGGGTGATCGCGGACAACACGCTGTCGAGCCCGTCGAGCACGGCGGGTGACAGCCCCACGGGGCTCAACACCGCGGAGGCGACGGCCTCGATCCGGGCCGTGACGTCGGCGGCGAGCGCGTCGTCCGCCATCTCGAGGACCTCGGCGCGCCACTCCGAGGGCACCCGCGCGGCGTACCAATCGGCGACCGCGAACGCGTTCGGGGTGGTGGCCCCGACGAGGCGCGCCCGCTGCGCCGCGGCGCCGAGCGTGGGCCGGAACTGCTGCAGCGACGAAGCGGCCTTCACCAGCACGCGCAGCGCGTTGCCCTGCCCGGTGGCCGATCCCGCCGCGATCCACACGCGCCGGGCGGCCTCAGCGGCGACCAGCGCCACGCCGTGCGCGCCGACGCGGACCCCGTGATCGGCGATGCGCAGCAGCGCCACCGGGATCGCAGAGTGGCCCTTGAACGAGCCCATACGCCGGGCACCCTCGACGAGGT
>CAIUDO010000209.1 GCA_903897935.1 uncultured Pseudomonadota bacterium | reverse complement strand
CGTCGAGGACCACGGCGAGCACGTCGTCGGTGCGGTCGCCGGTGAGCAGCATGTTGCGAAGGATCTCGGTGGTCATCACGAGGCAGGGCGCCTCGCGCCGGATCACGATGTCGCCGGTGACGAGCCCGACCGACGACTCTCCGTACTGCCGGGTCCAGTCGCGAAACTTCTGGTTCGACAGGGCCTTCACGGGGGCGGTGTAGATCACGCGCCGCCCGGTGCCGAGCGCGCGCTCGACGATCCAATCGGCGATGACGGTCTTGCCGGTGCCGGTAGGCGCGGACACGAGCACGGAGCGACCCGCCTCTAACGAAGCGATCGCGCGTTCTTGAAATCCGTCGAGGGTCAGGCCGCGGTACAACACGGGCGGCGGTTATCCCAACACGTCGTGTTCGTCCTTTCGAGGCGGGTGTTCTTTCGCGCACCGCCGCTGTCGGGGCCGCTTTGGAGGGCGCCATCGCCGAGGCCATCATCGTCGCCGCGTTGTTGTTGGGGCTGCTCGCGTCGTTCGTCCCTGGGTTCCCGGGCTCTGCGATCGCGCTGCTCGGTGTGGTGGCGTACGCGGAGCTCGACGGTCCGGGCGGGGTCGGGCCGGACGCCCAGCGCGTGGCGGCGATGATCGCGCTCGCAGGCGTCGGCGGGCAGTGGGTCGGGCCGGTGCTGTCGGTGCGCGCAGCGGGCGGCCCGGCCGGCGCGGCCACCGGGGCGGGGCTCGGCGCGGTGATCGGCGCGCTCACGTTGGTCCCAGGCGTGCCGTGGGCGCTCGCGGTGGTCGGCGCGGTGATCGGCGCCGTGGTCGGCAGCGCGGGGGCGCCTTGGGGCGCGCGCGTTCGGGGCCCGATCGGCGCGGGCGCCGGGTGCGTCATCGCCGTTCTGTGCGATCTCATCGCCGTGCTCGGCATCGCGGGCGTGTTGGCGGTCGCGACGGCGGCGGTGTAGCCGATCGCGTCAGCGCGGCGCGAGCGCCTCGGCGACCAGCGCCTCCTGCTCGGCCTTGTGCCGCTTGTTCGAGCCGGTCGCCGGCGACGCCGCCGCGCGACGGCCGACGAAGCGCGCCGCGATGCCGGCGTCGAGGAAGAACTGGTCGAACATCGGCCACGCGCCCATGTTGCGCGGCTCCTCCTGGCACCACACACGCTCGGCGTCCGGGGGATAGCCGGCCAGGATCGTGTGTAAGTCGGCGTCGGGGAACGGGTGGAGCAGCTCGACGCGCACCAGCGCCACGTCGAACGCGCCCGCCGCCTGCCGCGCGGCGACGAGGTCGAAGTACACCTTTCCGCTGCACATGACGACGCGCCGCACCGTCGACGGGTCCACCGCGGGGTCGACGTCGGGGATCACCCGCTGGAACGCGCCGCTCGCGAGGTCGTCGAGCGTCGAGACGACGTCCGGGTGCCGGAGCAGGCTCTTGGGCGTCATCACGATGAGGGGCTTACGGACGCGCCGGACCACCTGCCGGCGCAGCAGGTGGTAGAAGTTCGCGGGCGTGGTGCAATTCGCAACTTGAAGGTTGTCTTCCGCGCAGAGCTGCAGGTATCGCTCGAGGCGCGCCGAGCTGTGCTCGGGGCCCTGGCCCTCGTACCCGTGGGGCAACAGCATCACAAGGCCAGAGAGCCGGTTCCACTTGGTCTCTGACGCCGCGATGAAGTTGTCGACGATCACCTGCGCGCCGTTCGCGAAGTCTCCGAACTGCGCCTCCCACATCACCAACCCTTCGGGCGTGTCGAGGGTGTAGCCCCATTCGAAGCCGAGCACGCCTGCTTCCGACAAGCTGCTGTCGACGATCTGCACCCGACCTTGCGGGCCTGTCGCGACCTCGGCTACCGGGACCCACTCGGCGCCCGTCGACACGTCGACGATGACGGCGTGGCGGTGCGAGAAGGTGCCTCGGCCCGAGTCCTGGCCGCTGAGCCGCACGGGGTGCCCTTCGGCGGCGATCGTCGCGAACGCGGCCTGCTCGGCGACCGCCCAGTCGATCGGCCGCTCACCGCGCGCCATCTCCAGCCGCGTCGCGAGCAGGCGGCGCAGCTTCGGGTGCACCGTGAACCCAGGCGGCGGCGTGTTGACGCGCTCGAGCAGGCCCATGAGCCACACGCGGTCCACCGCGGTGACGGCCTCCTCGCGGATCTGCCCGCCGATGTGCCCGCTCCACGCCGCCTGGAACGGGCTCTGCGCTTCGCCCTCTCGGGGGTTCGGGTCTTCACCTCGTTCCTGAAGGGATTGGCGACTCGCCTGGTCGATCGCCGAACATTCGGCTTCCGAGAGCGCGCCCTTGGCGACGAGTCGCTCCGCGTAGACCTGGCGAGGGGTGGGGCGCGCGCGGATCGCCGCGTACATCTGCGGCTGCGTGAACGCGGGCTCGTCCGACTCGTTGTGCCCGTGCTTGCGGTAGCAGTACATGTCGAGCACGACGTCGCGATGGAACGTCTGGCGCCAGTCGCTCGCGACCTGCACCGCGGCGGCGACGGCGTGCGGATCCTCACCGTTCACGTGCAGGATCGGGATCGCGAGCATCCGGGCGATGTCCGTCGCGTACGGCGTGCTGCGCGCCTCCGCCGCGGTGGTGGTGAACCCGATCTGGTTGTTCACGATCACGTGGATCGTGCCGCCGGTGCGGTACCCTTTGAGGTCGGACAGGTTGAGCACCTCGGCCACCAGGCCTTGACCGGCGAACGCCGCGTCGCCGTGGATCAGCAGCGGCAGCCCGACCACGTGGTCGCGGTCGCCGACGCGATCCTGCTTGGCCCGGACGCGCCCTTGAACCACCGGATCGACGGCCTCGAGGTGCGACGGGTTCGGCGTCAGCGACAGGTGCACGACCTGGCCGTCGTGGGTGGTGAAGTCCGCCGAGTACCCGAGGTGGTACTTCACGTCCCCCGAGCCCTGGAACGTGTGGGCCCGGCTGTCTTCGAACTCGCGGAAGATCAGTCCGACGGGCTTCTGCAGCAGGTTCGCGAGCACGTTGAGGCGGCCGCGGTGCGCCATGCCCATCACGATCTCTTTGACGCCGTGCTTCGCCGCGCGCTCGACCAGCATGACCAGGAGCGGGATGAGGGTCTCGGCCCCCTCGAGGGAGAACCGCTTGGTGCCGGGAAAGCGCTGGTGGAGCATTCGCTCCAGGTTCTCGGCGTCGCAGAGCGTGCGCAGGACGCGGCGCTCGGCGGCGGCGTCGAGCGCGGTCTGGTGGGGCAGCGCCTCCAGGCGCGCCTGCACCCAGCGCCGCTGCTCGATCGACTGGATGTTCATGAACTCGGCGCCGATCGACCCACCGTACGCGGCCTGGAGGCGCGTGAGGATGGCCCGCAGCGTGGTCACGGGCGGCTCGTGGAACAGCGGGAACGACAAGACGCGCGCGTCGAGGTCGGCCTCGGTGAGGCCGTAGTAGGCGAGCGTGAGCTCGGGGTGGTGGGGTGCTTCGCTCGCGCCCAACGGGTTGATCCCGGCGATGATGTGCCCGCGGACGCGCCACGCGTTGATGAGCTGGGCGACGAGGGCCTGCAGTCGACCGGCCTCGAGCGCGTCCGACGCCTGCCCGGCGAACAACGAGCGCGGCGGCGGCAGCGGCGCCGGGGGTGAGGACGGCGGGCCGTGCGCCGCGAACAACGACGACCAAGCGGGATCCACCGACGACGGGTCGGCGGCCCACGCGTGGTACTGGGCGTCGAGCCATCCCGCGTGCTCGGCGTTGAGGAGCGAGGGGTCGGTCGTCACGATCAGCTTCCTTCCTTGTTGATCCATTCGCGAACGCGCGCTCCGAGCAGGGGGAGCGGCAGCGGACCGGCGTCGAGCACCGCCGCGTGGAACCCTGCGCGGGAGAACGCCGGGCCAAGGGCGGCCTCGGCCTCGGCCCGCAGCCTGCGCAGCTCGAGCTGGCCGACCTGGTAGCCGAGCGCCTGGCCCGGCCAGGTGACGTACCGGTCGACTTCGTTCTCGATGTTGTTCGGCGCGAGGGCGGTGTTCTGCGTCATGAACCCGATCGCCTCCGCCCGGGTCCAGCCCCGGGCGTGCAGCCCGACGTCGACGACGAGCCGCGACGCCCGCCACGTGGCGTACGACAACATGCCGAGCCGCTCGAGATCGTCGTCGTACAAGCCGAGCTCGTCGGCGAGGCGCTCGGCGTACAGCGCCCACCCTTCGGCGTAGGCGGTGATGTAGGCGTGCCGACGGAACGCGGGAACGTCGCCGAGCTCCTGGGCGAGGGCGATCTGGGTGTGGTGCCCCGGCACGGCCTCGTGGAGCGCCAACGCCGCCGCTTCGTGGCGCAGGCGCGTGGTCGGCTCGTGGGTGTTGACGTAGTAATAGCCAGGTTCGCGGCCGGGCTCGGGCGGCTTGTAGTACGCTACGTACGTCCACGGCGCCTCGAGCGGCGGGATCGGCCGCACCTCGCACGGGGTGACGGGCAGCCGCGAGAACACCGCCGGCACAGCCGCTTCGGCGCGGCGCAGGCGCGCGAGGGCGAACGCTTCGATCTCCTCGGCGGAGCCGAACCGCAGCGACGGGTCGTCCCGTAAGCGCGCGAAGATGGCCGGCAGGTCGTCGGTGCCGAACTCCCGGAGCCCGATCGCGCGGATCTCGGCGTGCAGCGCCGCCAGCTCGGCGTGGCCGGCCGCCGCGACCTCGTCGGCGGTCAGCGGGAGGGTGGTGTGGTAGCGGATGGCCGCCCGGTAGCACGCTTGCCCGTCGGGGAGCCCGGACGCGCCCACGTGGGCGCCGTCGCGCGCACGTGGGCGCACCTCGTTGTCCAGGACGTCGCGGTAGCGGCGCAAGGCGGCCACGGTTGGCTCGCGCCCGCTGAACGGTCGGGCCCACGCGAGCAGCTCGGGGTCCGCCAACGCGCTGTCGAGCTGGGTGATCGCGCGCTGCACCGACACGACGTCGGCGACACGACCCGCGGCGAGGCCCGCACGCAGCGACGCGATCTCGGCGTCGATCGTGGCAGGCGCGGCGCCGAGCCGGCTCGCGAGCGCCTGGCCGCCAGCGGGGTCTGTCGCGTCGTGCAGCTCGGGCAGGCGGCTCAACCAGACGAGCGGCGTGCTGCGCGCCGAGACGTACCAGGTGTTCGTCTCGCACGCGGCCATCGCCGCGTCTGCCTCCATCATCTCCCTCAGGATCGCGGCGCTCAGCGCGTCGCTGGGGTCGGTGAGGGCGGGCTGGAGGTCAGTGAGCTCCGCGAGCAGCAGCTGGTCACGCTCGCGGGCGCGACGGGTTGCCTCTGGGCTCGGGTCGTGCAGCACCGCGTCGTGCTGATGGACGCCGAGCTCGGTGGCGCCGAGCGGATCGTCGGCGAGGCGGTGTGCCCACTGGCGCTCGAGCAGCCCGGCGAGGCGGTCGTCCCGCACGCCCGCGGACGCCTCGGTGCGGGCTGCCTGGGGAAGGGCCGTCGACCGAGCGTCTTCGCGGGGCTCCGGGGGCACGGGCGGCGCCTTGTAGCCGCACGCGAGCGCGAGCAGCAGGGGGAGGTGAGGCATCGGGCGCGGGCTATCCCGACCGCACGGCGACGGCGACGGCGTGGCGACGGCTCGGGTCGCGCGCTACAGGCGGCCCCCTCGGGCAGGCCCGCCCAGCGGAGGACTCATGGCTACGCGCGTGGTTGCGCTCCCCGGCGACGGAATCGGAATCGAGGTCATGCGCGAGGGCGTGCGCGTCCTCGACGCGGTCGGAGACGCGCTCGGCGTCCCGTTCGAGGTCGAGACGATCCCGTGCGGCGGCCAGTTCTACCTGGAGCACGGCAGCCGGGACTGGCCGGAGGGCAGCGAGGAGCGGGTGCGCGCGGCGGATTTGGTGCTGCTCGGCGCGGTGGGCTGGCCGGATCCGAGCCAGCCGGACGGGCGGCCCGTCACCATGCCTGGCGGCAAGATGGCCGGTTGGAGCCCCGTCATCGGCACACGCGCCGCGCTCGACCTCTACGCGAACGTTCGCCCGGTCAAGCTGTACCCGGGCGTGCCCCACAAGGTGCACGGTCGGCCAAAGCACGTGTGGGACGCCGACAAGGTCGACATGGTCATCGTGCGTGAGAACACCGAGGACCTGTACTGCGGCATCGGCGGCCGGCTCAACCGCGCCGGGGAGACCGAGGTCGCGATCGACACCCGCGTGATCACCCGCAAGGGCAGCGAGCGCGTCATCCGCAAGGCGTTCGAGATCGCCCGCCAGCGCAACGGCGCCCCGGCGGACGGCGTGCGGCGCGTGACCTGCATCGCGAAGGACAACGTGCTCAACGGGTGCCGCTTCTTCGTCGAGGTGTTCCGCGAGGTCGGCAAGGAGTACCCGGACATCCAGCAGGAGACGTCGATCGTCGACGCGTTCACGCAGTGGCTCGTGCAGAAGCCCGAGTGGTACGACGTGTGCGTCACCACGAACATGTTCGGCGACATCGTCACCGACCTCGCGTCGGTGCTGCAGGGCGGCATGGGCCTCGCGGTCGGCGCCAACGTCGGCGATCACCACGGCATGTTCGAGCCGATCCACGGCTCGGCGCCCAAGCACTCCGGGCTCGACAAGGCCAACCCGCTCGCGATGATCCTGTCGGTGCGCGAGGGCCTGAATTGGCTCGGCGCCCAGAAGGGCGTCGCCGACTACCGCCGCGCGGGCGACGCGATCGACGACGCCGTTCGTGCGTTGCTGACCGCGGGCGGCCCGCTCACGTACGACCTCGCCCCGGACCACCCGGCGAAGTGCTCGGAGGTAGGCACCGCGATCGCGGATCGGGTGCGCGCGTCCCTGAGCTGACCCTCGCGCGGGGCCGGGCGCGATGAAATCGCGCCCCTAGACCTTGAACAAGCGGTCAGCGGTCAGCGGTCAGCGGTCAGCCCGGTCAAAGCCATGCATCGCTCAGCGCCAGTCGACCGGGTTGTTCGCGTTCAGGTGAAGGTCGGTTGGGTCACCATCGCGCCATTGTCAAGCTGAAAGCTGATGACTGATGGCTGACAGCTCGGCCCTGCGCTTGTTTTGGGCCTAGCGACGAGCCTCAGAGCCCCAGCCACGCGATGATCCGATCGAGCAACCCGGGCTCCTCGACCACCTCCGCGACCGCGGGCGCCGCGCCCTCGAACACGACCGGCGCGACCGGCATGTTGCGGTACAGGACCTCGGCGCTCGCCGGCCGCTGCTCGAAGCAGAACAACAGCTCGACATCGACGCTGTCACAAGGTTTGACCGTGTGCTTGAGCTCCGCGGTGGGGAGCGGCTTGTTCCACAGCTCCTCGAGGGGGCGCAGCACGCCGACGCCTGGGACGGCGAGCCCGAAGTCGCGCGTGTGCACCTCCCACGTCTCGCCGCCGTAGCTGCGCGCGGCGCCCTCGAGCGCGCGCGCGGACACGCCCACCTCGAGCACCTCGCAGTCGAGCGCGAACCGGCTGGTGATCTCGGTGCCCTCGAGCTGCGTCTTCGATTGCCACGGGCTGTGCCAGCGCGCGTACCTGTACTCGAACGTCGCGACCCGGCGCGGGTCGGGTGGATCCGCCTGCGGGGCCGGGATCGTGACGGCCGCCGTGGCCGCGCCGACCCGCAAGGTGGCCTCGGTGACGCCCTCGCGCACGACGAACACCCACTCGCGGGTGCGCGGCGATACGTCCTCGGGGCGCTTCCAATTGTACGGGCGGTAGAACGCCGACGCCGACAAGTCGTACAACAAGCCGGACTCGCCGCTCGCCAGCGGCGCGACGTCGGAGCCGTCCACGACGAGCGCCACCGCGTCTTTGACCGGGAACGGAGCCGATTGCTCCGACCACGCGAACGTGAGGTCCGCGTCCACGACGGCGAACATCATGCCGGGGGCCGGGTCGAAGCAATGCCAGGGCACGTCGCGCGAGCACACGCTCCGATGCGCGGTGGCGGTGACGCCGACGATGGTGGGCGCCGGCACCTGCCGCCCACACCACCGAACCAAGCAAGAACAACGTCAATCCGCACCTCCGCGGCTACGCTTAGCGCGTCGGGGCCGACGCGCACGCCAGCCCAGAACACCGCGCGCAAGGTCTGTTTCGGCGTGTCAACCATTGGCGGCGTTGCAACGTGATCGCCTGAGGGCCGGCGTCGACCCGCGCCGAGAGGGCGCGGCGCGCGGGCGCGCGCGGCCCGCCCGATTAACCGTGACCGAACCCGAGCTGAGGTGCGTCCCGTGGACACTGGGTGGATCGTCTTCGCGGTCGTCGTCACGACCATGCTCGCGCTGGATCTAGGGGTCTTCAACCGCAAGTCGCACGTGGTCTCGATCCGCGAAGCCACCGGCTGGTCGATCTTCTGGGTGTCGCTCGCGATCGCGTTCGGCGGGTGGGTGTGGTGGAGCCGCGGCATCACCCCAGCCACCGAGTACCTCGCAGCGTGGCTGCTCGAGCAGTCGCTGTCCGTCGACAACTTATTCGTCATCAGCGTGATCCTCACCTGGTTCAAGGCGCCACCGAACACGCACCACCGCATCTTGTTCTGGGGCATCCTCGGGGCCGTCCTCAGCCGCGGCTTGTTCATCGGGCTCGGCATCGAGATCCTGGAGCGGTTCCACTTCGTCACCTGGCTGCTCGGGGCGTTCTTGATCTACACGGGCGTCAAGCTGTTCCTCCCGGAGAAGGAGGGCGGCGAAGACCCTGGTGACAACTGGATGGTACGCCAGGCGCGCCGCTGGCTGCCGTTCTCGGACACACTGGACGGCGACCGGTTCACCACGACGGTGAACGGGGCGCGGCGGTTCACCCCGCTGTTCCTGGTGCTGCTGGTGGTCGAGAGCACCGACGTCATCTTCGCCGTCGACTCGATCCCGGCGGTGCTCGGCATCACGCAAGACCCGTTCATCGTCTACACGTCGAACGTGTTCGCGATCCTCGGCCTGCGCTCGATGTACTTCGTGCTCGCCGACGTGGTGACCCGCTTCCACTACATGAAGCACGGTCTGTCGGTGATCTTGTCGTTCGTCGGCGCCAAGATGTTGTTCTCGTGGCTTTGGCACGTCCCGACTTGGTTGTCGCTGGTGGTCATCCTGGTCACGCTCGTCGTCACATCGCTGGCGTCGCTCATCCGCGAGCGGCGGGTCGTCGCCGAGCGCGGCAGCTGGAGCGCGTCGCACCCAGGCGTGTCGGAGGACGGGCCGGCCGTGGAGGGGGCACCCGACGACGAGATGAGCGACGTCGAGCGCCTCATGTTCCTCCACAAGCTGCCGACGTTCCACGCGGTCGCGATCGAGGACCTTCGGCTGCTCGCGCCGGGCATGTTCTTGCGCCGCTTCGGCCCCGGGGAGCGGGTGTTCTCCGAAGGTGACGACGGCGACGCGCTGTACATCATCGTCGACGGCACCGTCCGCATCGAGCGGACCGACCCGGCGGGCGCGCCGGTCGTCATCGACGTGCTCGTCAAGGAGCAGTACTTCGGCGAGATGGCGCTGTTCTCCGGCGGCCCGCGGTCGGCGAGCGCGGTGGCGGACGACGAGGCCCGCCTCCTCGTGTTGTCCCGCGAGCCGTTCCTCGAGGCGGGTGGGCGCCACCCCAAGATCTTCGTCGAGGTCATCCGGGTGTTGTCGGAGCGCCTGCGGGAAGCGGACGCCCACCTCGCGCGCCACAAGCTCCAGCACGGCGGGGCGCCCTGAGCCGGCTGCTAGCCCCACAACAAGCGCAGGGCCGAGCCATCAGCCATCAGCAATCAGCCATCGGCTTTCAGCTTGATAATGGCGCGATGGTGACCCGACCGACCTTCACCTGAACACGAACAACCCGGTCGACTGCCGCTGAGCGATGCATGGCTTTGACCGGGCTGACTGCTGACCGCTTGCTCGATGGTGACCCGACCGAAACAACCCGGTCGACTGCCGCTGAGCGATGCATGGCTTTGACCGGGCTGACCGCTGACCGCTGACTGCTGACTGCTTGCTCGACGATGCATGGCTTTGACCCGGCTGACCGCTGACCGCTGACCGCTGACTGCTGCCCGCTTGCTCGATGGCCTTGACCGGGCTGACCGCTGACCGCTGACTGCTGACCGCTTGCTCAAGGGCAGGCGCGTCAGGGGCTCTCGGTGGTCCAGGCGGCCCCGTAGATCGTGGCGTGGTTGCCGTTCCCGCTCTCATCGTACGCGATCGCGCCGGTGTACTCCTCGAACCGCCACAACGCGACCGTGTCGGCGTCCGCGGACAAGATCACGCTCGGCGCGAACGACGCGCCGCCGTACCGCGCGCGCCGCGTGATGCGGACCTCGTCGATCACGCCGTCCGTCTCGCACCCCATGTCCCAGTCGATGCCGATGCGCAGCGGATCACCGTTGGGGATCGGCGCGGTGATCAGGCTCGCCGTGCCCACCACCACGCCGTTGACGTACGTGCGCGCCTGGCCGGCAACCGGGTCGTAGTCGCCCGCGTAGTGGATCCAGCGCCCGGCCCCCAGCACCGAGTACGTGCTCACCGTGAACGACGCCCACGAGCCCCAGAACGACGTCTCCTCCGGCAGGTAGCTCTTGTGCAGCCAGTACTCGTAGGTCGGCGACGACGACGTGCCCTTTCGCACCGCCGTCATGCAGTTGCCGATGTGGTCGTAGTACACCCACGCCTCGACCGTCCACGCCGACGCCCCGACGCTGAGCGACGGGTGGTCGGGCACCTCGAGGTAGTCGTCGACGCCGTCGAACCGCAGCGCGCAGCTCGAGTCCGGGCACCCCCGAAGCACGTCGCGCACCGTCACCGAGGCGGATCCGGGCGGCCCGACGTCGACGCCGTCATCCGGGGTCGCGGCGCACGTCCACGTGCTGCCGTCCTCGATCACGCCGCCCGGGACGGTGTCTCCGGCGAGCAACCCCGTGATCGCACCCCCGTACGACGCCCCGTCGACGTCCCACGACAGCGCGTAGCCGATCGGGTCGCCGTCGAGGTCGAACGCGCCGACGGCGACCGAGCACACGAGCGCCTCCCCCGACGACGGCGAGGCGGGCGTGATCGTGACCACGGGCGCCTCGGGCGGGCTGTTCTGGATCGTGACCGCGTCCGTGCCGGCGGCGCCCGTCAGCCCGCTCGCGGTCGGGGTCGCGGTGACGACCCACCGCTCGCCGCGCGCCGTCCACGCGGGGTCCACGGTGTCGCCCGTCAGGTCCGGCACCGCCGCCCCGTCGACGGTCCATGCCCACTCCAGCGTGACCGCGCCGCCCGCTGGGTCGACGCTCGGGTTGACCACCACGGCCACCAGCGCCTCGTCGGTGAACGGGTCGGCGGGCACGATCTCGACGACCGGCGGCGACGGCCCGTCGGGCGCCGCCCGCACCTCGAGCGCGGTGACGTCGCGGGCGACGAGCCCGTCCGGGTCCGCCACCTCGACGGTGATCGTGTGCACCCCGACCGAGCGCGCGGCGTCCACGATGTCGATGTGACCGGCATCGTCCCCCGGCGCGGTCGAGAACACCCCGTCGAGGTCGGACGTCCACGTCCACACGAGCGCGCCCTCGGCGCCGTCGGGGTCGTCGGCGACCGCCGAGAACAAGACTGGCGCACCGACGTGCACGACCGTTCCCCAGGCGGGCGCGACGAGGTCGACGGTCGGCGCCAACGGATCCGCCGGGTCGACGGGGTCCTCGACGACGAGCGTGATGGCGTCGCTCGCTTGGGCGCCTTGTGGATCCTCGACGTCCAACCGGACGAGCATGCTGTCGCCGACCGCGACCCCGTCGCAGGTCGCGACGCCGTCGGCCGCGGGCGCGCCTTCGCACACGACGGCGCCGTCGAGCCGCCAGGTGGTCCACAGCTCGCTCGGGTCCGCGTCGGGGTCGCTCACGACGCCGCGCAGCGACACCTCCTCGTCGCGGGTGACCGCGGATCCGTCGGCCGGATCGGTGATCTCGGCGACCGGGTCCGAGTTGAGCGCCTTGATGCCCTGTTCGCTGCAGGCGGCCAGCGCGAGCGACAGCACGACCACGGGCACCTCCGCCGCGAGTGTACCGCCGCGCGACGCCGGATCGGGCGCCGACCGGCGTCGGTTCTGCACGCATCTGGGCGCATGGGGCGACGCATTGTGCGGCTGCGCAGGAGCCAAGGCGCCCGCGCCCGGTCATGGTGGAGGTGTAAGGAGGAGCGCATGACCCGCTTGTTCACCCTGGCCGCGTTGTTGACCCTCGGCAACGCGTGCGTCGGCACCGGCTACGAGACCGCCGCGACGCCGCTGTCGAGCTCCGAGGCCCCCGTGCTGGCCGACGTGCTGGCGACCTGCGCCGCTACCTACAGCGTCGCGGCGGGCGTCGCGCACGACCGCAGCGTCGACAACTACGTCGAGACGTGCACCCTCGACCACCCCGACGCGCCGGAGCTGTGCGACCCCGACTCCTGGCTCACGGGCGAGGAGGCGGTGTGCGTCGCCGACGGGCTCGGGTTCCCGATGTCGGACGCGAGCGAGGTGTTCATGGCCGTCGACAGCCAGTCCGATCAGGTCGTGTGGCTGGTCCGGACGCCGTCCGTCGAGCACGCCGGGTTCGTCGACGAATTCGCGATCAGCGTGTACGGCGAGCTCTTGTGGTGGGAGTCGGAGGAGGAGCAGACGGACGACTGCCGGGCGGTCGCCGACTGCGGGTGAGGCCGCCGCAGTCTCGGCCTGACGTCAGAGCACCAGGACCGTAACGGGTACGAGAACCGTTTGTGTGTTGTGGTTGCCGCCCCCGCTGCTCCTGGCGGTGTCGGTGCGACGGGACGGCGATCGGGTGGCCCTGCGCGGCGCCCACTGGCGGTGAGGCGCCGCACCACGCGGTCACCCTCCGTCGTCGCAGCCACGCTCCGGCGCCAGCGGCCAAATTGGCCGAACCACCTAACGAACTTCGCGCGCGCTGTACGGGTGGCCCCGCCGGCGAGGGCGACGGCTCGCCGCTCGATCGTACGATCGGCCCATGTGGCTGATCGTGTCCTGCTTGGCGTTGGCGCTCGCGGCCGAGCCCGACCTCGCCGCCCTGCGGACCGAGGCCGAGCAGCGCGCCAACGATCCGGGCGCGGCCGCCGCGTGGCAGGCGCTGCTCGACGCCCAGCTCCGCGCGCTCGGACCGTCGCACCTCGACACGGCGACGACCCAGTTCGAGCTCGGGCGGCGGCTGCTCAAGGCCTCAGACGCTGGTGGCGCCGCGATCCAGTTCGAGCAGTGCTACGCCACCCGCTCGGCGGCCCTCGGAGCGCGCACCGCTGATGCAGCGGCATGTCTGGGCGGGCTCGCGGCGGCGACGGCCGCGTCCGGACGGCCGGCCGAGGCGCGCGGAATGATGGAGCAGGCCCTCGCGATTCGCGAGCAGGTGTACGGCCCCGCGCACGCCGAGGTCGCGAAGGCGTTGGAGAACCTCTCCCGCCTGCACTTCGCACAGGGCAACGCGCGCGCCGCGATGCCCCTATCCGACCGCGCCCTGGCGATCCGGGAGGCCATCGGCGACCTCGATGACCCAGCGTTGGCGATCGCGGTCGGCGATCGCGCCAACCTGGCGGCGGCGCTAGGGCGCTTCGAGGAGGCACACGCGGGGTACTGGCGCGCGATCGAGCTCATCGTGCGGAGCGGGGGCCCCGTGGACCCGCGGCTCGCGAACCAGTGGAACAACCTTGGGATCCTGGAGTCTACCTGGGGCCGACCCGCCGAGGCACGCGCAGCCTACGAAGAGGCGCTCGCGCTGCACGAGGCGACGCACGGGCCCGTGCACCCGAACGTCGGAGCCGCGCTGCTCAACCTCGGCAACCTGCTGCGCAACCTTGGGGACTACGAGGCCGCCGAGCGGCACCTCCAGCGCAGCCGTGAGGTGTACGAGGCCACCCGGGGACCGACCCACCCGTCGACCGCCCGGGCCATTGGGGGCCTCGGCGCGGTCGCTGCGGAGCGCGGCCAGTACGAGCGCGCGTTGGCCCTGCTCGACGAGAGCCGGGCCCTCACGGTAGCGGCCCTGGGCCAGGACCACCCCCAGGTCGCGATCACCCTCCAGAACCTCGCGGCGGTAGCCCTGAAGGCCGGCGACGTCGCACGAGCCCGCTCCACCTACGAAGACGCGCTGAGGCTCACGATCGCTCGGTCGGGCCCCGACCACCCCGACGTCGCGCTGATCCACACGGGCCTGGGGAGCTTGGCGGGCGAGCTGGGCGACCACGAAACGGCCCGCCAGCACTTCCAGGAGAGTCTGCGTATCGTCGAGGTGTCGCTTGGCCCCGACGATGTCGCGGTCGCGAGCCCGCTGACGAACCTCGCTGGCTTGGCGTCGCGCGACGGCGACTGGGCTGGCGCCGAGCGGCTACACGAGCGGGCGTTACGCGTCGTCGCCGCGACGTGGGGGGAGGACCACCCCGACACCATCGACGCGCGGCGGGCGTTGGCGGTCCACCTCATCCAGGCGGGCCGACCCGCAGACGCCCTCTTGCACCTGCAGCGCGCACGATCCGATGCTGAGCGTGTGCTTGGTCGCGATCACCCGTCGATGGGCGACCTCGATCATTCCATCGGCGTCGCGTTGACCCACGTGGGTGATGAGGTGGCCGCACAAGCGGCGCTGGTCCGCGCGTTGGCGGTCCGTCGTGTCGTGCTCGGGCTGACCCACGCTCGGGTAGGCGACACGCTCGCGGCGATCGCGGAGGTCGCGCGGCGATCTGGCGATGGCACGCTCGCGTTGGAGGCGTCGGCGCACGCGCGCGCCAACGCGGAGTCCGGGCTCGCCCGCCTCGACGCCCTCTCCGAGCGAGAGGGGTACGCGTACTTGCAGTCCCAACGCGGCCGTCTCGACGGCTGGCTCGCGTTGGCCCTCCCGTCCGTCCCGGGAGACCAGCCCGACGCGTACGGCGTGTGGTTGCGTTGGAAGGGGGCGGTCTCTCGCCGCATGCGCGACCGTCATGCGGCGCTCGTCGCCGACGACCCGTCGGCGCGCGCGCACCTTGAGGCCCTGGACGCGCTGCGCAGCGAGCGCTCGGCCAACGAGCAGCTCAAACGCACGCCGCTGAACCGCGAGGCGCTCGACGCGCGCCTCGTAGCGGTGGTCGCCGCCCAAGAGGCGCTCGAGCGCTCGTTGTACGACGAGCTCCCGGCGTGGCGTGCGAAGACCCAGCAGGCCGACGCCACCGTAGCTGATGTACAGCGAGCGCTGCCCATCGGGTCGGCGTTGGTCGACTTCGTGCGCTACCAGGGGCCGGACGGGCCCCGCTACGCGGCGTTCGTGGTGCGCCCCGAAGGTCCAATCGTCCACATACCGCTCGGGGACGCGGCGGTGATCGATGCGGAGATCGCGTCGTGGCGCGCCGCGATGGTGAGCCCGGGGCCAATCGCGTCCCGTGTGGACGCGCGTGGCGCCGTCGTGACCGGCCGCGTATGGCGTCCACTCGCCCCGTTCATCGGCGACGCCGAGCGCGTCTGGATCGTGCCGGACGGAGCGATCGCCACCCTCCCCTTCGCGGCGTTGCCCCTTGGGGGTGGTGTTTACGGTGTGGAGGCGCACGCGTTCGCCACCCTCCCCGACGCCCAGACCCTGCTCGCCCCGACCCACCCGCCTGGGCGGGGCGTGGTCTTGGTAGGAGGCCTGGAGTACGGCACCGGCGCAGGGCCATCGTGTGGCATGGGCGCGTTACCCCCCCTCCCAGGCACCGCGCGCGAGGTGGAGGGACTGGTGCCCCACTACAGGTCGCCTCGGGGTCACCCACCGGTCGACGTGCTGACAGGGGACGACGCACGGGAGCACGAGCTGTTGCGTCGCGTGCAGGGCGCCGACGTGGTGCACCTCGCGACGCACGGTTGGTACGCGGCGACGGGCTGTCCCACGCTGCAACGCGCCGCTGACGACGCCGTCGTGGGCCTCGACCCCATGTTGCTGGCCGGCGTCGCGCTGAGCGGCGCCAACGCGGGTGGACCGCCCGCAGACGACGGCGTGCTGACAGCCCGCGAGCTCCTGTCCGCGGATCTGCGCGGAACCCGCCTGGTGGTCCTTTCGGGGTGCGCCACGGGGCTCGGCTGGACGGTCGACGGGGAGGGTGTGCTTGGGCTACAGCGCGCAGCGACTGTATCGGGTGCCGCCCAGATCGTGACGAGCTTGTGGCCGGTGTCGGACGCAGCGACCGTCCCGCTCATGGAGGGCATGGCCCACGGGTGGGCCGACCGGCGCACTGGCGGCGACGCTATCTCGGCGCTGCGTGAGGCCCAGCTCGTTGCCCTGGGGGCGCAGCGCGACGCGTACGGCGAGGCGACCCCGGCGACGTGGGCGGCGTTCGTCGCTACGGGCGTGCCCGCGATGGGAATCGTCGAACAACGTTGACTTCGCAGCGTGCCGGTCGCCGACTGCGCGGAGGCCGCCGCCGGCGTCAGGCGGGCCCACCCGCAGTCCCCCCCCCAACAATCGAGGACTCGGTCAACGAACTGCACCCTCCGCGCAAACGACACGCCACGGTCTTGTTGGGTGCAGACGGAACGATCTTGAGGGCCCATGCAACATGGCCGCGGCGTCGCCGCCTCCCGCCGCGGACGCCCCCACCCGCGCCGGCTGGTTGCTGGCTCCAGCCGCGGACCCGCCGATCGCCGCCAACCTCCACCGCCGCACCACGCAGACCGCGGCACCCGGATAGGCTCGCCCCAAAGGAGGTCGCATGACGGACGGAGAGATCGGGGCAGCGTGGAGCGGGCGGACCGTGCTCGTCACCGGAGGAGCCGGCGCCATCGGCTCGAACCTCGTCACCGCGCTCGCCAGCCACGGCGCGCGCGTCATCGTGCTCGACGACCTGTCGGCGTCGCCGCGGTGGAACGTGCCGTCGTTGCCCGGCGTCTTGTTCGTCGAAGGCAGCATCCTCGACGAGGTGAAGCTCAAGCGCTGCTTCTTCGAGAAGCCCGACGCCGTCTTCCACCTCGCGGCGTTCTTCGCCAACCAGAACTCGGTCGACCACCCGGAGACCGACCTGATGGTCAACGGCATGGGCACCCTGCGCCTGCTCGAGTACGCCACGCTCCACCCGGTGAAGCGGTTCGTGTACGCGTCGTCCGGCTGCTCGATCTATGGCTCCGAAGCTCCGCTCCCGCTGCGCGAAGAGTTCATGTCGATGCACCTGACCACGCCGTACCAGATCACCAAGATGCTGGGCGAGCTGTACGGCAACTTCTTCCAGCACCACTACGACGTGCCCGTCGTCAAGGCGCGGTTCTTCAACAGCTACGGCCCCGGCGAGGTGCCCGGCCAGTACCGCAACGTGATCCCGAACTTCGTCTACTGGGCCATGCTCGGGCAGCCGCTGCCGATCACCGGCGAAGGCACGGAGACGCGTGACTTCACGTTCGTCGGCGACATCGTGAACGGCCTGCTGCGCGCCGGCATTGTCGAAGCGGCGATCGGGGAGGAGTTCAACCTCGCGAGCGGGCGCGAGGTGCGCATCGTCGACCTCGCGACGATGGTGAACGAGGCGGTCCAGAGCACCGCCGGCATCAAGTTCGCCGCGCGCCGCCGGTGGGACACCAAGAAGCGCCTGCTCGCGTCGGTCGACAAAGCGCGCGACCTGATCGGGTACGCGCCCGACACCGAGTTCGCCGAGGGGCTGGCGCACACGATCGCGTGGTTCCGCGCGAATTGGGACCGCATCGCCGCTTCTGCGGCGTTCGGGCCCGGTCAATCGAGCGCCGTGCGCGAGGTCTCCACGGTCCGGGGCTGACCGCCTTGGTCCAAGAACGCGCTCCAGGTCCGGCTCGCAGCGCCTGCGGGTGGGCGGCCGCTTTGGCGGCGTCGTCGACGACACGGGCGATTGGACCGTCATGTACGCGCTGCCATGGCTCACCGTGTCGATCAGCGGCCTCGCGGGGCCGGTTGACCCGCCCGGTCGCCGTCGTGGTACGCTCCTGGCGCGCGTTGGGCGCGTAGGAGCGAGCATGCGTTGGAACAGCTTGGCGGCGCTCTTGATGGTCGGGTGCGCGAGCGGCAAGGTCGGCGAGTCGGCCACCACCACGCCTACGCCGAGCACCGAGGACGCCGACACGGATACGGACTCCGACACGGATACCGATACGGATACCGATACGGATACAGACTCCGATACGGACACCGACACCGACGCCGACACCGACACCGATACAGACTCCGATACGGACTCCGATACGGACACCGATACGGACACTGATACCGATACGGACTCCGACACGGATACGGACACCGAGCCGCCGCCCCCGCCGACCGTCGCGGTGGCGTGCGCGCCGACGGCGAACGACCTGCGCTTCATGTGCACGGTCACCGTCGACCCGCCCCAGCCGGTCCAGGTCACGCGCGCGCGCGTCGACGGGCTCGACACCCCGCGCACGTTCGTCAGCGACGTCGTCGCGGGCGAACACGAGGTGCTGGTCATCTACCTGGCCGGCGAGACCGAGTACGAGGTCGTCGCCGAGGCCGTCGCGTGGCCGGGCGCTGGGGCGTCGACCACCCTCGCGACCGGCGTGCCGCCCGACGAGGTCGACAGCTGGTGGACCATGACGGGCACCGCGACGACCGGCATGATCGGCGGCGAGTCCCCGTGCACCGACGACGCGTACGCCGTCATCTACGACACCGAGACGGGGCACCTCGTCTGGTACGAGCTGCTCGACCCGGCCGGCAAGCTCAGCATGCTCGACATGGTGCGCTTCACGCCCGATCAGCGCATCATCGGCGAGACGGAGGGCCTCATCGTCGAGGTCGACGTCATGGGCACCGTGATCACGTCGTTCCCCGTCTCGTACCCGGGGTGTTGCTCGCTCAACCACGACGTCTTCCGCCACGACGGGAACTACTACTCCCAGTTCCAGGACATCATCGGCGGCACGACGGTGGATCCGACGGTCATCATCAACGACGCCGGCGTCGAGATCGGCCGCTTCGACCCGCGCGACCACGGGATCGTGCCCGCCAGCGCCCGCGGCGACTACTTCCACCAGAACACCGTGTTCGTCGCGACGAACGGCGACCTGCTGTTGTCGTGGTTGTACCGGGACAGCGTCGCGCGCGTCAACGGTGACCTGTCCAGCCCGGACTTCGGCGAGGTGCTCTGGATCATGGACGGCAACCCGCCCGACGATCTCAACGCGCTCGCGCCCCGGGTCACGATCGACTGGAGCGATGTCGGCGGTGACGACAACTTCGACGGCCAGCACGACTTCAAGCAGCTCCCGGACGGGCGCTACATGCTGATGGACAACGCCAACGGGCGCGTGGTCGTGTTCACGATCGACGAGAAGGCGCTGACGGCCCACGCCGACGCCGTCTACGCCGCGCCGAGCACGTGCGGGGCGCAGGGCACCGCGCAGATGACCGCGGGCGGCAACGTGCTGGCCGCCTGCTACGACTCCGAGCTCTACGAGTACGACGGCGCGACCGGGGTGCGGGTGTGGGAGGGCGAGGTGGATTGCCGCACGACCGAGGCGGAGGACTGGTGGTCGGCGGTCGCGTCGGTGCGGTGGTACCCGCTCGACACCTGGTAAGCCGTCGGGTCTACGATGAATCGGGTCCTGTACATCGCAGGCTACGGCCGCAGCGGCTCGACCGTGCTGGAGCGGGTGCTCGCCGCGAGCCCCGACGCCGTCGGGGTCGGTGAGGCGTCGAACCTAACGCGGGCCGGGCTGTTCACCGACCACGAGCTCGTGTGTACGTGTGGCGCCGCCGTCGCGGCGTGCGCCGTGTGGGGGCGCGTGCTCGCTGAGGTGCCGCCCGGTCCGCCCTCCTCCGACGGCGCGCGCCGCCTGCTCGGCTCGTCGCCGGAAGATCCGTACCTGGTCTGGTTGCGCCGCTTGTACGACGCGTTGTTCGCCGCGGCGCCGGGCCCCGACCGCTTCGTCGTCGACAGCTCGAAGACCACGCGCAAGACGGTCGGTCGGGCCCGCGCGCTGGCCGACGCCGGCCTCGACGTGCGCGTAATCCACCTGGTGCGAGACCCCCGCGCCGCCGCGTTCGCGACGCGTAAGGGTGACAACCTCAAGCTCGAAGCTGGCGTAGATCCAACGATCCCGTTCGCGGTGCCGCGCACGGCGGCCTCGTGGACGGTCGCGAACGCCGCCGTCGGGCTGCTCGGATTGCCGACCCTGCGCGTGCACTACGAGCAGCTCGTCGAGGACCCGGAGGCCACCCTCCGCGCGATCGGGGCGTTCAGCGGGCTCGACGTCGCGCCGTGCATCGCCGCGGTGCGGGCCGGAGACGTGCCCGCGGCCCACCAGCTCGCCGGCAACCGGAACCGCAAGGTCAAGCGGCTCGTGCTCACGCCGGATCGGCGCTGGGAGACCGGCCTGCGGCGCCGGGATCGGGCCGTCGTCGGGGTGATCGCGGGGTTGCTGGCCCGC
This sequence comes from uncultured Pseudomonadota bacterium, assembly GCA_903897935.1. GTDB lineage: Bacteria > Myxococcota_A > UBA796 > UBA796 > CAIUDO01. The sequence goes on along the minus strand of CAIUDO010000209.1, from coordinate 24,956 downwards.
AGGTACGGCTACCGTTGACCGGTCGGGTTACCGCGTCGGACGGCCGCGCCGGCCGGAGGTGCCCATGATGCGCCAGCTCGAGAGCCGCGTCGCCGGTCGGACCGCCGCGAGCGTGGCGCTGCACGTCGCGTTGTGGTCGGCGGCGTGGCTCACCGCGTTTTTGCTCCGGTTCGACCTCAAGATCCCGGAGCTGTACCAGACGACGCTGTACGTCGGGTGGGTGCTGCCGCTCGTCGCGGTGCGGCTCGTCGTCTACGCGTGGTCGGGCGGCTTCCGGGTCATGTGGCGGTACTTCGGCATCCGCGACCTGCGCGCGCTCGTGCAGTCCACCCTGGCCGGGACCGTGGTGCTGGTCCTCGCGTTGTCGTTGTCGGGCGTGCGCGGATTCCCGAGGTCCATCCCCATCATCGAGGCGATGGTCGCCCTCGGGTACGTCATCTCGGCGCGGTTGACGCTGCGCACCGTGCTGCAGCTCTCCGACCGGTCCGGCGTCGAGGCGTCCGCCGCGTCCGCCCGCAAGCGCGTCCTGATCGTCGGCGCCGGAGACGCGGGGGCGCGCCTGCTGTCCGAGCTGCTCGACAACCTGCGCGGTCGGTACGACGCGGTCGGCTTCCTCGACGACGACCCGGCGAAGCTCGGCCAGTACATCCACGGCGTGAAGGTCGTCGGCTCGCTCGCCGAGGCGCGCGAGCTCATCGGCTTGTACGCGATCCACGAGGTCGTCGTGGCGATCCCGTCGGCCAGCGGGCGCGAGATGCGACGGATCGTCGACGCGTGCGGCGGCGGCAGCGTGCCTGTGCGCACGGTGCCCCGACTCGAAGACCTCATGCAGGGGCGGGCGCGCTTCTCCGAGCTGCGCGACGTCGCGATCGAGGATCTGCTCGGTCGTCCGCCGGTCACGCTCGATGCCGGCCAGGTCTCCGACCTGATCCACCACCGCGTCGCGCTCGTGACGGGCGCCGGCGGGTCGATCGGATCCGAGCTGTGCCGTCAGATCTGCCGGTTTCGACCGACCCAACTTGTGCTCGTCGAGCAGGCCGAGAACAGCCTGTACGACATCCACCGCGAGCTCGCGGCGGCGTGGCCGCAAGTGGTGTTGGTGCCGGTCATCGCCGACGTGTGCGACCGCACGCGGATGCTCGAGGTCGTCCGCCGCCATCGGCCCGAGATCATCCTGCACGCTGCGGCGCACAAGCACGTGCCCATGATGGAGTGGAACCCCGGCGAGGCGGTGAAGAACAACGTGCTCGGGAGCCGCACGGTCGCCGACGTCGCCGACGAGGCCGGCGTCGCGAACTTCGTGATGATCTCCACGGACAAAGCGGTCAACCCGACGTCGGTGATGGGCGCCACCAAGCGCCTCGCCGAGCTGTACATGCTCGCGAAGTCGCGCACGAGCACCACCCGCTACGTCACGGTGCGGTTCGGCAACGTGCTCGGGTCGCGCGGATCGGTCGTCCCGCTGTTCAAGGAGCAGATCGCCCGCGGCGGCCCGATCACCGTCACGCACGCCGACATGGTCCGGTACTTCATGACGATCCCGGAGGCGAGCCAGCTCGTGCTGCAGGCGGCCGCGATGGGCCACACCGGCGAGGTGTTCGTGCTCGACATGGGGGAGCCGGTCCGCATCATGAGCCTCGCGCGCGACCTCATCACGCTGTCGGGCCTGCGCCCGGACGAAGACATCGAGATCCACGTGACGGGCATGAGGCCGGGGGAGAAGCTGTTCGAAGAGCTGACGATCTCCGCCGAGAACGCGACGACCACTCGCCACCCGCGCATCTTCGTCGGGCGCAGCGAGGACGTGCCGGGCCTCGAGACGCTCACGCGGCAGCTCGACGGCTTGTTGGCGGGCATCGATCAGGCCGAGCCGAGCGAGGTCCGCCGCCGGATCGCCGGCTTGGTGCCTACCTACGCGCTGCCCTCGGAAGACGCGGCGCCGGTCGTCATCCCGTTCGGGCGCCGCGGGCCGGCCTGACCGCGCGCGTCGACGCGTGGCGCGGCCGCGGCTCGACGCTTGGACAGCTCGAGACCGACGCCGATCACCAAACCCAGCAGCAGCCAGAGCTGCGTGAACCGCAGGCCCTGATGGGCGAGCCCGTAGATGAAGGTGGGCCCGAGCGCCATGAGCGCGGACCAGCGGCCCAAGCGCAGGATCTGGACGAGCAGCAGCACGAACAGGCCGATGCCGGGCAGCCCGTAGCTGAACAACAGCGCGCCGAAGATGGAGTGCAGCTCGTGGGCGACCGCCTCCGACTCGAAGCGCGCGCTCATGCCCTCGCCCGCGCCGAACACCAGGTACTCCGGGTGGTTCGCGATGCGGTCGTACCCGCGCCCGGTGCCGGGGTCGAGGTTGGACAGCCGCTCGGACGCCGCGCCGAGGAAGTCCGTGAGGTACTCGAGCGTGACCAAGCCGGAGACGATTGCGCCGAACACGATGATCGCGGAGCGCGGCCGGTTCAGCAGCGCGAGCCCGATGAGCAACAGCACGCTCCCGAACGCCGCCCGCGAGACGGACAGCAGCGCGAGGTAGACCACGCTCGCGTAGACCACCGCCTCGAGGCGCGGATCGGGCCGCTCGATCCGGGCGCCGGCGAAGAACATCGAACCGACGAGGATCGCGAAGTACGCGAGCTGGTTCGAGTTGTTGTAGAACAGCTCCTGGCGGAGCTGGCCGGGCACGAACACGAACGGCGACAGCACCACCTGCAGCAGCAGCGACGCCACCGCCACCCGGACCAGCGCGTGCAAGAACCGCGCGCCGAACCGCGCGTACCCGGCGACCGTCGTCACGAGCACGGCAGAGTTGTAGGCGTAATACGCCGAGTTCATCGAGATTGACGAGTACCCGGTGATGCCCGTCCACACGAAGTTTGTGATCGCGATGTACACGACGAGCGCGAACAGGGTGGTCAGCGCGGGCACCGCGCGGGCCGGGAACTGGACCTGACCGCGCCCGTCGGCGACGAGCAGCACCACCGTGAGGGCGGCGAACGCGCCGGACGGCTGCGGGAGGCCGCTCGGCAGCACGTAGAACGGGGCGATCATGATGCCGGCCGCGCCCGTCCAACACCACGCGGGCCACGCGGTGAGCCACCCTGGAGCCTTCATCCGATCCTTCCGCGCACGCTCTACCCCGGGCGCGGCCCGGTCGCGCCACCCGCGCACGTGGTGTTAGCCGGCGCCAATGAAAGACGGCCTCATCGTCAGCCTGCTCTCGATCTTCCCGCGTAAGCGCGGGGCGTGGTTCATGGGGGTCGTCGCGCGCGCCGGCCTGTCGCGCCTGCTGCAGCGGTGGTTCGTGCGCACGTACGGGCTCGACATGTCGGAGGCCGAGCACCCCATCGAGCACTATCCGACGTTGGAGGCTCTTTTCACGCGCAAGCTCCGCGCAGGCGTGCGCCCGATCGACACCAGCGCCGACGTGATCGTGAGCCCCGCCGACGCCGCCGTGGCGTTCGCGGGCCGGTCGGTCGGCGGCGCCGTCGAGGTCGCGCCGGGTCGGCGCCTCGTGCTGGCGGACCTGCTCGGCGAGCCGGTCGACGGCGAGCACGACGTCGCGGTGTTGTACTTGTCCCCCAAGGACTACCACCGCGTCCACCAGCCGCGGGAGGGCCGGCTCGACCGGTGGCGGTACCTGCCGGGCACGTTGTGGCCGGTGTTCCCGGCGGCCGTCCGCAAGATCGACAACTTGTTCGCCAAGAACGAGCGGGCGTGGGTGCGGGTGGTAACGGACCGTGGGCCGCTGTGGTCGGTGATGGTCGGCGCGTACGGCGTCGGTCGGATCACGCTCGACCACACCGACCTCGTCACGAACACCGGCGGCCCCGCGCAGGTGGTCGCGCCCGATCCCGCGATCCCGGTGACGCGCGGCGCCCCTCTGGGTACGTTTCACCTCGGTTCTACCGTGGTCCTGGTCGCGCCTCCCGGTCGGTGGGCGTGGACTATTCGGGCCGGCGACCTGCCGCGGGTGGGGCGCCCCATCGCGCGCGCGGTGTCTTGACGACGGGAGGTTCGATGATCGCAGCGATGCTGTTGATGGTGGGCGCGTCCGAGGCGCGCGCGGGCTCGTGGAGCCCGCAGCCGTACGTCAAGCCGAACCTCGGGGTGGCGATCTACGGCGGATCGGGCGTCGCGGCGACGGGCGTAGGGCTCGGCGCGCAGGGCGGCGTCCGGTACGCGAACGCCGACGGCCCGGTGCCGCTCGGGGGCACCACGCGGGTGTCGGGCACCTACACGCTGGTGGCGGGCGGCTGGGGCCACGACGTGCGGGTGGGGAGCTTCTTCGGCCCTCAGATGAAGCTGGCCAGCGCCAGCGCCGGCGTCGACGTGTTCCACAACGGCCTCACGGTCGGCAGCTACACGTTGCCGGGCGCCGTCGGCGTCGACCTCCCGCTCGACGTCACGGTCGGTCCCTCCGCCGTGTACCTGCTCGGCGGGATCACGCCGGCCCTCGTGTTCGATTCGGGGCGGCACGTCGACTGGAAGGCCACCGACGCGTTCGGGTTCGGGCACGAGTTCGAGTGGCGGGTCGGGGCGGCGGTCAACGCGAAGGTGTTCGCTATCGGCGTCACCTACAGCCGCCGTACGGTGGCGCCTGCGGTCACGAGCCAGGGCATCTCGATCGGCGTGGGCATCGGCGGGTGATCCCCCTCCTGTTCGCGTGCGCGGCGGCGCCGCCGGTCGCGCGCGTCTTGCCTCCGGTCCCGGGCGACGGGCCGTTCGACCATGTCGTCTTGATCTCGATCGACACCCTGCGGGCCGATCACCTCGGCGTCTACGGCGGCCAGCTCGGGCTCAGCCCCAAGCTGGATCGGCTCGCGCGCGGCGGCGTCGTGTTCCGGGACGCGACGACGCCGGCCCCGACGACGCTCGCGGCCCACACGTCCATGTTGTCGGGGTTGTGGCCCCACCATCACGGGGTGCCCCGCAACGGCTTCGTCGTGCCGGACGAGGTGGTCACGTTGCCCGAGCGGTTGGGCGCCGCGGGGTGGGCGTCCGGGGCGTTCTTGGGCGGGTACCCGTTGATCGCGCGGTTCGGGTTCACGGCGGGCTTCACGCACGTCGACGACCGGCTCGACGACCCGTGGTGGGACCCGTTCGCGCCGGAGGTCGAGCAGCTGCAGCGGCGCGGGGATCGGGTGGTCGACGCGGCGCTTGGCTGGCTGGACGACGGGGCCCCGGAGGGCACCCACCTGTTCCTGTTCGTGCACCTGTTCGACCCCCACGCTCCCTACGACCCCCCTTCGCCGTGGGCCGACGCGACCCCTCGGACGGTCGCCGGAAGCCTGGAGGAGCGTCGTCGGGTGCGGGAGGCGTGGCCAGACGCCTCGGTGACGCAGCTCAGCGCGGGCTTGGCGTCGCGGTACGCGGCGGAGGTCGGGTGGACGGACGCCCAGGTCGGCCGGCTGCTCGACGGGGTGCGGGCGCGGCTCGGAGATCGTGTCTTGGTGATGGTGGTGGCCGACCACGGGGAGGCGTTCACCGAGCACGACGAGCGGTGGGACCACGGGACGGGGGTGTGGCAGGAGACGGTGCACGTGCCGTGGATCGTCGCCGGTCCGGGGATCGCGCCCGGCGTCGTGGACGGTCCGGTGGGCACGATCGACGTCGCACCGACGGTGCTGGGGTTGCTGGAGTTGCCGCCGGATCCGATCTTCGACGGGCACGACGACAGCGCGGCGGTCGCCGGCGGGGGGCTGCCGGAGCGGTACGTGTTCGCGGAGGCGACGAAGCCGCACAAGGACGGCGGAGACGTCTGGGAGAACCTCGAGAAGTGTCGGGCGGTGCGGCGGGGGTCGCTCAAGCTGGTGTGGTGCCCGACCGGGGGGCCGCCCGCGCTGTTCGATCTGGCGTCCGACCCTGAGGAAGCGAAGGATCTTGCTGGGGAGCGTCCGGAGGTGGTGCGGGACCTGGTGGAGGTGGCGCGGGCGTGGAGCGCGGGGGCGGCGCCGGGAGCCCCGCCGCTCGACGACGCAGCGACGGCGGCGCAGCTCGAGGCGCTCGGCTACGCGGAGTAGCCATCCGAACCCGCACAGAGGGTCGGGCGAACCGCCTCGGCGCTTGACGACGCGCCGCCACCTCCTATGAGGTGCGAGCGAAACGGAGCCTCTTATGCAGCAACAGCACGCAACTCCCGAAGCCGCCCCGGCCCCGTCCCCCGATCTGGCCGATGCCGTCGGTGCCGACGCCCAGGATCTGTACGGCAACGCGGCCCTCGCGGCTGCCCCTGGCCTCGCGGCGCTCCCGAGCCTGGGCGACCTGTGGGACCTCCTCCCCTCGTTCGGGGAGACGCCCGAAGAGGCGGCGCAGCGTGAGCAGCAGGAGTTCCTCGGCCAGGCCTGGCAGCCCCTGGCGGACTTCGACACCGGCACCGGCGGCGTGTTCGACGTGCGCCTCGTCGGGTCCTCGCTCACGATCACGCTCAAGGTCGGGTACGACTTCGTGTCCGGCGACCCGGCGAACGCGCCCCCCGGGGTCACGCCCGCCGAGATGGAATGGACGCCGCAGGAGCAGGCGGCGTTCCGCACCGACTTCTCGTCGGTGGTCTCCGGGACGTGGAGCAACGCCCACCAGATCCGCTCCACCCGACCGTTGTGGACGACCGTGGTCGACGTGAACGTGGTCGTGATCGAGGACGACCGCGACCCACACTTCAAGATCACCGTCGCCAAGTACCCTGAGGACGCCGGTGACGGCCCCGCATCGGTGTGCGACGGCGGCACCCACCACCAAGGCGGCGTGTGCGACCCGAACGCCCCGGGCGCAGAAGAAGGCACCGCCTTGCTCGACAGCCGCGACACCAGCGAGACGCGCGTCCGCAACGGCGGCCAGGCCACGATCGGGGTGTGGTTCGAACGCTCGGAGACCGCCCTCGACGCCAACGACCGCGCCTCCCTCACCGCCCCAGCCACCGACCTGCTCGCGAACCCGGGCTGGTCCGTCGAGCTGCGCGGCCACTCGAGCGCCGACGGCGACGCCACCCGCAACCTCGAAATCGCCCGCGCGCGCACCGACGCCGTGGAGGCCGAGCTGCTCGGCTCCGGCGTCACGCCCGACCAGATCCTCGTCGACAACCGCGGCGAGAAGGACAAGACTGGCAACGATCCGGGTGATCGTCGCGTGGACGTGCAGCTCCTCGACGTGCAGAACCAGGTGACCGCGGCCCACGAGGCGGGCCATATGTTCGGGCTCAGCGACGAGTACCTGGGGCCCGGCGAAGCGCCGGGGACCGCGTTCGACCCCGAATACCGCAAGCTCATCCGCGACAACGCCGAGGTCCCGGCCGGCGGCCTGCCCCGGAAGGGTGAGGCGGACAGCATCATGTCGAACGGCATGGAGGTCGAGAGCTGGCACTACGCGCCGTTCGTCGCGGCGCTCAAGGCGATCACGGGGTCGCAGGAGTGGACGGTCTGATCGCGCTCCTCATCGGCCTCGCGTGCGCCGTCGAGCCACCGGCTGCCGCCCCCCCTGCCCCCACCCCGGCCCCGGAGCCCACCGTGCCCACTACGCCCGCCGTGTTCGAGCTGACCGACGCCGACACCGGGTACGTCCTGCGCTTGCGGGAGGACGGGGCGTGGACTGAGGCGTGGCCGACCGTGCCCGAGGCGCCGCGGTCGACGTACGAGCCGCTGCCGCCGCTCCCAGACGCCGGGGCCCGACGCGCCACCGCGACGCGCGCGGCGTGGGCGCCCCTCATCGCGGGTCTCGACGGCCAGACGATCGGCCCGCTCCTGGAGCCGGGCGCCCGGCTCCCGGGCGGAGGCGTGGTGGAGCTCCACGACCTGACCGTGTCCGTCGACGGGCACCAGGTGCGCGTGCGGGGCGATCTTCGGGCGCCGGAGTCGTTCGGGCCGCTCGCTCAGGCGTGGGCGGCGACGTCGGCCGAGGTGTACGGGCCCCAGCGGTAGCCGTGCTACGCACCGCCCGCGTCCGGATCGGCCAAGAGATCGGGGGCGCACCTGGGCTCTTCGGCGTAGGTGCCGCGCTCGTAGGAGGTCGCCGATGTCCATGGACCTGATCGTGCGCGGGGCGTCGCTGGAGGCGGTCGAGGAGCTGCCGCGAGCGCACGACGCCGCCGAGCTCCACGCCGGTGAAGGGCACGTGCTCGTGGTCCTGAAGGGCGGGGACGAGGCGGTCCACGGCTTCGCGCTCGGGCTGATGGCCGCGGCAATGCGCTCGGGCTGGACGGTGCACGACCCGCAGCGCGGACGCGACGTGGCGCGCCTCTCGGAGCTCGGGCTGACGCCGCCGAACGTCTCGGGCGATGCGCTCGAGACCCTGATCAAGGGCTGGACCACGCGGGCCGTGGCGCCGCTCGGCTTCGCGCAGGTCCGACCGCGGATGGTGCAGCGGTGGGTCGACGGCCTGGTCCAGGGCGTCGAGTTCCTCCCGCCGCGCCACGATCGGCTCGCCGCCCGCGCGTTCTGGACCCTGCGGCCGGACGGCGATCGGAGCTCGGCGACGTCCTACGCGGGCACCCGCACCCTGTCCGACCTGGGCAGTCCGCCGGGGATCGTGATCCCGGCGACGCCGCTGGAGGAGGGCTTCAGCCTCCTGACCCGGGAGCTCGAGGACCACGTTGTGCCCTGGCTGACGCGCTACGCCGGGATCCCGGCCCTGTTGGCGGGGCTCGACCGCGGGGAGCTGGAGCCCCGGCAGACGCTCGGCGCGGATCCGGGCTGGCAGGCGTTCCATCATGGGGCGTGCCTGCGCTACGTGGGGCGGCAGGCCGAGGCGCGTGCGCGGTTCGCGGAGGTCGTCGAGCAGCACTCGGACCGGCCGTACCCGTGGGTGCAGGAGCGCCGGGCCGCCGCCGAGCGGCACATCGCGGAGCTCTGACCGGCACCCGCAGCGCTCCGCGTCGGCGGCCGGCGGATCGCCGCTCGTCGGTCGCTGGCCGCCGCTCGTCGGGAACGGGCTGCGCCGCCGCGCCCGGTCGACCATGACGGGCGCGGAGGTCCTCATGCTCGTCCTGTTCTTCGCTTGTTCGTCGCCCGACACCGCCCCGTCGTCCGCGGGCGAGACGGCTCAGCCCGCTCCGGACTCGGAGACCGGGTCCGAGACCGCGACTGAGTCCGAGGCGATCGACGGCGACGCCTTACGCGCTCACCTGGACCGGCACGAAGGGACCTGGGTCGGGAGCGCCGACCCGACCCCCGTCGGCGCGTTCCCGTTCGGGTGGTCGTTCGGGTGGCAAGGCGACGACACCCTCACCGCGTTGGCCGACAGCGGCTACGGCTTCACGTTCACGTGGACGTACAGCCGCGCCGACGACGGGACCTGGACGCTCGTCGAGAGCGGCGAAATGGCCGGGGTGTTCAAGCAGAGCTACGTCCTGACCCCCGCCTCGATCGACGGTGACGTGGTGACCTGGATCTACCCGGACGACCCCGACTACCTCTCCGCTACGGTAGAAGCGGGGGAGGACACGCTGCGGCTCGAGGCCAAGGTCCGCGGCGAGACGCACGCGGTCCTCAGCTTGACCCGGCAGGAATAGAGCGCGATGAACGAGCCGTTGTGGACCGGCGGGCCGATGACGGCGCGCGAGCGGATCGTCATGGTCGTGCTCGTCTACGTCGCCGCGCCCACCGCGCTCGCCGTCGTGTTCGGTGTGCCCGGGTCGTGGGCGGCGTTCGGGCACCAGTGGGCCACCGTGATGCTCGCGACCGCCTGCATCGCCACCGCGGTCCAGCTCACCTACCACCTGTCGGACCGCGTTCGGCCACGCACCCAGACCGGTCGCGCGCTCGCCCACGGCGCCGTCGTGCTCGTCGGCACCCTCGCCGGGGCCGAGGTCGCGGCGCGCCTGATCGGCGCCCTCGGCGAGGACGTCGGCGCGGTCCGCGCGAACCTGTGGCGGATCGGCCTCGTGATGAGCCTCGGCACGGTGGGGGCCGTGTTTGTGTGGGATCGCCAGCGGGCGCGGGTCCGCGAGGCGACGGCGCGCGAAGCCGACGCCCGGCGCCAGGCGCTGCTCGCCGAGCTTCGGGTGCTGCAGTCGAGGACGAACCCCCACTTCTTGTTCAACGCCCTCAACGCGGTGGCCGCGCTCATCGAGGAGGACCCCGCGAAGGCCGAGCGCGTGCTCGAGCGGCTGTCGTCGGTGTTCCGGTACGCGCTCGACGCCGGAAGGCGCGCGAGCGTGCCCTTGCGGGAGGAGATCGCGGCGGTGCGGGACTACCTGCACGTCGAGCAAGCGCGGTTCGAAGACCGCCTCGTGGTGTCGATCGAGGTCGATCCCGACGTCGAGGGCGTACTGGTCCCTCCGTTCTTGCTGCAGCCGCTGGTCGAGAACGCCGTCGTACACGGCGTCGGCGGCAGGGTGGGCCCGGGGACGGTCCGCGTCGGCGCGCGCCGCGAGGGGGCCCACCTCGTGCTGGAGGTCGACGACGACGGCCCAGGACCCGGCGCGTCGGGCCACAACGGCTCCGGGACCGCGGTGCGCGACCTGCGTGACCGCCTGACGTTGTTGTACGGCGCGGACGCCAGCGTCGCGCTCGGCGCGGCGCCGGGCGGGGGCTGCGCCGTGCGCGTCGTGGTGCCCGCGTGAAGGTGCTCGTCGTCGACGACGAGCCGCTGGCCCGACGTCGGTTGGTGCGGATGCTCGCGCGCGTCGTGACGGTGACCGATATCGCAGAGGCCGGAGATGGCGCCTCCGCCCTGGGATCAGCGGCGTCGTGGTCGCCGGACGTCGTGTTGCTCGACATCCACATGCCCGGCCTCGACGGCCTGGAGGTGGCCCGACGGTTGCCGCCGTCCGTCGCTGTGGTGTTCACGACCGCGTACGCCGAGCACGCCCTCGACGCGTTCGACGCCGCCGCGGTGGACTACCTGGTCAAGCCGATCGACGCGGCCAAGCTGGAGCGCGCCCTCGCGCGGGTCGCTGGACGGCGCGCGGCGCCCCCGCCGGCCCCCCGGGTGGTGGCGCGCGGGCGCGACGGGGTCCATGTGTTCGCCCCCGAGGAGATCGTGCGGTTCCAAGCCGTCGAGAAGTACACGGCGTTCACGGTGGACGGCCGCGAGCACCTCGTCGAGCAGAGCCTGTCCTCCCTAGAAGCCACGTTGGACGGGTTGATCCGTGTGCATCGCGCCGACGTGGTCCGGCTGGACGCCATCACCGCGTTGGTCCCGGACGGCGACGGGTTCTGCGTGGTCCTCCGCGACGGGCAACGGGTCCCGGTGAGCCGTCGCCACCTGGGCGCGCTGAAGGCGCGGCTGACCGGTTCGTGACGTCCATCCTCATTTCCGGGTCCATCAGGTGGCTCCGAACATCAACCACGATCCTACGCGCGCGCCGGAGGGTTGACACCCGCTCGGCTCGGCGCACCTCCCAGGCGGGAGGCCCACCGTGCCCACCGACGCCGCCACCGCCATCCTCCTGCTGCCGACCTGGCTCGCCCTCCAGGACGCGCCGCACGACCCGCCCTCGATCGTCGCGGCGTCCCGCCGGGAGGTCGTCGTGCGCGTCGCCGACGACGGAGGCTTCGACGTCGTCGCGACGTGGACGGTGCGCCCGCTCGGCGGTCCGGCCGTCGCCGCGGCGCCCATCGCCGGCCTCACCGTCACCAGCGCCACCATCGACGGCGTCCCGGTCGACGTCACGCCGGAGGGTCTGCGGCTCGACCTCGACGGGCCCGCCCTCGTACAGGTGCGCGGTCATGGGCCGGGGCCGTTCGCCCTGCTCCCCGCCGCGATCGGCGCCCTCGATCTGCCCGCCGGCATCGCGCCCATCGACGAGGGCTACGCGATGACGTCGACGGGGTGGGCGGGGGCCCCGGCCACGCTCACGCTCCAGGGCGCCCGCACCGCACCGCGCGGCGACCTGATCGTCTCCACGCTCGGCCTGGGGGTCACCGTCGACGACGCGCGCGCGACCTGGTCCGCGCGGATCCGTTGGACCGCGCTGCGTGGCGATGTCACGCGGCAAGAGGTGGTGGTGCCGGGTCTGCCCGCTGACGCCACCTGCCGAGGGGACGGCGACGTCACCCGCGACGGGGACCGCCTCGTCGTGAGGACCGCGCCGTCCGCGGTCGCGGAGGTCGAGCTGTCGTGGAGCGCGCCAGCCGGCGACGGGGCGGCGCTGGTCGCGCCGGTGGTCCAGCCGGAGGGCGTCGCCCGCCACGAGGCCGCGCTCCAGGTCGCGCGCGTCGGGCAGGTCGAGCTCGTGCCGCACGTCGACGGTTCGTCATCGACGGAGCTGCCGGCGTGGGCCCGCGACCTCGTCGACGGCGCCTCGACCGCGTCGTTCGTCGGCGTGCGCGCCGCCACGATCGACGTGCACCGATTCGAGCCGCTGCCCGGCCCTCCGGTGGTGGTCGACGTCGCGGACTGGCAGGTCGCCGCGTCGCCGGACGGGCGCGTCCTGATCCGCGGGCTGCTCGACGTACGGAACGACCGCGCTCAGTGGCTGCGGGTGACCCCGCCGGGCGGGTCCCGCCTGCTCAGCGTGACCGTCGACCGCGCCCCGGTGACGCCCGCGTCCGACGGCGCGGCGGGCTGGCTGCTGCCGCTGCCCCGGTCGGTCGAGGCGATCGAAGGCGCGCTCTCTTTCCCGGTCGAGCTTGTCGTCTTGGTCGAGGGCCCGGCGTGGGCGCGCGCGCGGACCCTGGAGCTGCCGGCGGTGTCCGCGGACGTAGCGGTCAGCCGCGCCACCGTCGGCCTGCCCCGCGGCTGGCGGCCCCGGGCCCGGCGCGCGCGAGACGAGGTCGCGTCGTTCTCGCAGGCCACCGGGCTGACGTACGGGCTGGCCGCCCCGAGCGAGATCGCGCGCGCCGACGTCGTATACGAAGCCGCCGTCGACGCGTGGCTCGCCAACGACCTCGACCGCGCACAATCGAGCCTCGACGCGCTGGAGGCGCTCGGGGCGTCCAACGACAACGTCCGGGACCTGCAACAGAACCTGTGGGCGGCGCGAGGGGCCTACGACGGCGACGTCGTGCAGGCGCTGCGCATCCAAGAGCAAGCGAGCGCGCGGGCGCTCGCCCAAGAGACCTCGGCGCGCGCCGAAGAAGCGCGGGCGGGCGACGACGGTGGCGGGCTCGCCCAGGCCCCCGAGGCGGCCGAGCCTCCCGACGCGGATGCCGTCGCGTCGAGCGACGCGGGGTACATGCTCGACGGCGCGAACATCTGCGGCCCGGTCAGCGGCACGTTCAGCGTGAACTTCAACTACGACCCATTCGGGTACACCGAGGTCGTGGTCCTGCGAGAGCCCGTCGACGCGATCGCCACCACCGAGACCCTGGCGCCCCCCCTCCCGCGGGTCCCCGGCGCCGTAGCGCCTGGGGTGGTGTCGTCGCAAGAGACGCTGCTCCCTGGGGCCTGGCCCATCCCGTCCCCGCGCCGCGTGGACGTCCCGGCGCCCCCGCGACCGCCGCGCACGCTGACCGAGTTCGGCGAAGGAGGCGTCACCGCGACGCGCGTCGCCCTGCTGATGCCGACCCCGACCGACCCGATCCGCTTCGAACACCTCGTCGTCGACGCAGACACCCAGCTCGCCATCGAGATCCGCGCCCGACGCGCCGCCGCGTGGTGAGAGCGCCGCCCGTCAGCGGCGCCGACCCTCGGCGATCGCGTCCGCCCACAGCGCGTCGAAGCGCGCGAACACCACGTCGAGCGCGTAGCGCGTCCGGACGACCTCCCGGTTGTGCGCCCCCATCGCCGCCCGTAGCCCGGGATCCCCCGCCAACCGCAGCGCCGACCGCGCCAGCCCCGCCGCGTCGTCGGCCGCGACCAACACGCCCCCGTCGGCGTCGATCACCTCCGGGATCGCCCCCACCGGCGCCCCGATCACCGGCAACGCGTGCCGCATCGCCTCCAACATCGAGTTCGGGAACCCCTCGCCGAAGCTCGGGATCAAGAACAGGTCCGCCTCCCGGTACGCCCGGTCCATCTCGTCGCGCGACACCACCCCGTGGCACACGATGACGTCCGCCAGCCCGAGCGCGGCCACCCGCTCCCGCACCGGCGCCCCCGCCGCGTACGCGTGCACCTCGACTACGCCACGCAGCGACGGCGCCGCCGCCAACACCGTCTCCAGCCCCTTCCGACGCGCATCCGCGGTCGCCAACCACAGCGCCCGCACCCCCGTCGTGCGCGCCGGCCGCTCCGGCGCCGGCGGCGGATCCGGCACCGCGTTCGGCACCACGACGAGCCGTCGGGCGTCCGTCAGCGCCGCGAACCGCTCCTTCCACCCCTCGGACTGCACGACGATCCGCTCCGGCGACCGCAACACGCGCCGGATCAGCCGCCGCGCGATCGACCCGCTGCCGTCGAAGAAGTGGTCGAACGCCCCCCCGAACCGAACGACCGCCGGCACCCCCATCCGGTGGCACACCCACAAGTACGCCGCGCTCTCCCAGAACACGAGCAGGTCCGACGACTGGATCTGCGCCACGTCCGGCCGCTCGCGGCGGATCACCCCCGGCAAGCGCGCGAGGTTGCGCGCCGTCACCACCGCGCCCACCACGAACCGGCGCGGCCCGGCGTTGAACAACGCCCCATAACGATGGTTGTCCGTCACGTCTTCTTTGGGCGGACGGCTGTTCGAGTGGCGCACGAACCGCCACCGCTCCTTGAGCCGCGACCGCTCGACCAGGTTCTTCTGGAACGTCACCACCCCGCCCGCCGTCTCGGCGAACGGGCCGATCACGAGGACCGTCCCGCGCGGCGCGCTCACGCGACCAGAACCGCCGTCGCGACGACGCTGGCGACGGTGGCGAAGCCGGCGAACAGCAACGCGAGCGGCCACTGGCTGTGGGTGTGATCCATCAGGTCGCACCCGGTGAACATCGACGACAAGATCGTGGTGTCGCTGATGGGAGAGCACTGGTCGCCGAACACCGCGCCGCCGAGCACCGCCCCCAAGCAGATCGACAGGTACGTCGGGTCGGGCGCGAGCGCCCACGCGAGCGGCATCGCCACCGGCAACACCACCGCGTACGTGCCCCAGCTCGTGCCCGTCGCGAACGAGGTGCCCATGCACAGCACGGTGAGGGCCGCCGGCAGCACCAGCACGGGCACCGAGTCGCCCAACGCACCCACCACGTACCCCGCCGTGCCGAGGTCCTTGGTGACGGCCCCGAGCGTGACCGCGAGCCCGAGCACGACCGCGCCGATGGTCATCGACCGGCACCCATCGAGGAACGCGTCCATCGCGACGTGTAAGCGCATGCCCTTCGCCAACGCGAGCAAGATCGCCGACAACGTCGCGCCCAAGAACGCCTCGTTGATCCAATCGCCGTTCTGGATGACGCCGGCCTGCCCGAGCGCGAACGGCACCACCGCGAGCGTGACCAGCACCCCGAGCGGCACCAAGAAGTCGAGCAAGCTCGGTGTGTATCCCTTGGCGACCGGGGGGGCGTCCGGGGCGTCGCCGCCGAGCATCGGGCGGGCGCCCGGGGCGTCGAGCGCGCCCGTCGACCGCGCGCGCGCCCGCGCGGCGGACATCCGCCGACCCACCCACGGCAACAGGTCGAGGCTGAACAACAACGTGCCGAGCACCGCGAAGATCGCGTAGAAGTTGAACGGGATCGCGGCGAGGAACTGCCCCACGCCCGTCGCCTCGTCGGTGATCTGCGGCACCGTGCCGACGAGCAACGTGGCGACGTACGCAGGCCACGCGTTGAACGGCAGCACCGTCGCGACCGGCGACGCCGTGGCGTCCACGACGAACGACAGCTCCTCGTGGCTCACCTTGTGCCGGTCGGCCACCGGGCGCGCGGT
Source organism: uncultured Pseudomonadota bacterium (assembly GCA_903897935.1). Classification (GTDB taxonomy): domain Bacteria; phylum Myxococcota_A; class UBA796; order UBA796; genus CAIUDO01. The sequence goes on along the minus strand of CAIUDO010000209.1, from coordinate 9,233 downwards.
GGTGCCCGCGAGCACCGTGCTGACCGTCCCGCCTTGGTGGAACACGACGCCCAGGATCCACGTGAACAACAACGCGCTGCGAGGCCCCTTGGCGACCTTCTCGCCGACCACGCGCGCGAAGTGCGCGGCGCCACCGGTTCGAGACCACAAGCCGACGAGCCCGCCCAGCGACCACAAATAGATCAGGAGGATCTTACCGAACCCCGCGCTCCCGATCGACGGCAACAGGTAGCGCGCGACGACGTTGGCCGACGAGGGGTCGCCGGTGCGGGACCACTGGACGAGCCCGCCGGTGACGATGGCGAAGAACAAGGCCGGCAGCACCTGCCGCGTCCAGAACGCGAGGACGATCGCCACCAGCGGCGGCACGAGGGAGAGCGCGGTCGGGTCCATCAGCTCCTGCCGAGCACGGCGATGCGGTTCGAGAGGCTGTTGCCGAGCTCGGTCAACAAGCGCGTCACGGCGGTGCGCGCAGCGCCGCCCGTCGCGTCGTCCCGCTGCATGATCTCCGCGAGGTCCGAGCTCTGGAACACCAACAACAACGCGCTGGTGCTGCGAACGATCGCGGTGCGGGTGGCCGCCCGGCCCGTTGCGACCTCCGCGAACCCGACGAACGACCCCGGCCCGGCGATCTCGAGGCGCTCGGCGCTGCCGCGCACCGCCCAGCCGACCAGCGCGACCTCGCCGGAGAGGACCAGGAACGCCACGTCGACGCGCTCACCCTCGACCATGAGCTGCGCCTGCCGCTCGATCGTCTGGAGCTCCGCCACCGCCAGCAGCGCACCCACCGAAGCCGCCGACAACCCCGACAAGATCGTGGTCTGCCCGGCGACGTCGGCGAGCGCCAGCCGGACCGTCTCCATCGGCGCGCCCAGCAGCGCGTCGATGCGCGAGTGGGACCGGGTGAGCGCGACGCGCCCGGACAGCGGGCTGCCCGGCAACGCGGTGAGCCGGCCGTACAACGCCTCGGCGCGCTGGTCGACCAGCGCGCCCGCCGCGTCGATCGCGGCGCGCTGCACGATCTGGGCGACCGGGCTGCCCGCGGCGGCGAGCGCCTCGTAGCCCTCGCGGTCGAGCGTGCAGAGATCGGCCGGGACAGCGACGACCAGCGCGCCGGGCTCCGCAACGCCCGCGACCAGGCCGTGCGCGTTGACGAGCGCGCCGTCGGTGTACGCCGCCGATCGGGTGCCCTCGTGCATGAGGTCGACTTGCCCGCGCACGACCCACAGCGCCGGAAAGTCCGGATCGGGGCCTTCCCGCAACGCTGAGCCCGCGGGCGCCGCGAACACGTCGAGGCGCGGAAGCGCGGCGCGAAGCGCAGCTTCAGGCAGCGTTTGCAGCGACTCTGGCAGCACGGAGAGGTTCAGTTCGGGCGCGCCGGCGGCAGGCGTCGGCTGAGGCGCCTCACGCCGAGGCGCGGGGCTGGAGCGGAACACCATCCAGGACATGCCGATCGCGCCCGCCATGAACAAGACGCCGGCGACGAGCATCACCTCGGGGCGGCGCAAGAACCCGAGCGGGCCGCCCAGGGTGCCGTCGCCGGCGCCGTCGACCCGCTCGGTCGGCAGGCCGTCTTCGAACGAGGCCAGCTTGCCGGCGTCTTTCAGCCCGCCGACCCGATCGAGCGACACCCCGCCGCGTACGACTTGCAGGCGGTCGAACCCGCTGACCGACACGAGCTCCTTGCTCCGGGACAGCACCACTTCGCCGTTGATCGCGGCGAGCGCGTCGAAGCCGCCCAGCTCGACGAGCGCCGAGTCCTTGTCGACGACGAAGTCGCCGCCGACGTGCCAGGTCTCGGGGAACCCCGAAACCTTGAGCAGACCGTCGTTGTCGAAGAAGGTGACCGATCCCCCGACGTACCGAAGCGCGTCGAGCCCCAGCGTGGACACCAGCGCGCCGTTCTCTGCGATCCGCAGGTCGGTTCCGATGCGCTGCAAGGACGACGGCCCGTTCAGGGACGGCAACGCGTCGGCGCGCTCGACCACGAAGCTGCCGCGCACCTGCCGAAGCGCAGCGAGGCCGTCGAGCTGGCCGAGCTTGGGCGCGTCGACCACCACGAAGTCCCCGCCGACCGTGACGAGCCCGCCGAGCCCCTTGAGCGTGCTGAGCCCGGTCGCGCGCTCGAACCGGACGCTCCCGCCGACCGTCACGAGGCTCTCGAGGCCGCTCAGATCGGAGAGGTTCGCGTTCTCGGACAACACGAGGTCGCCGCCGGCCCCACAAACGCACGACAACCCTTCGATGCCACGCACGAGCGACGTGAGCACGATGTTGCCCTTGATCAGGTACGGGCCCGCGTCTGGGCAGAGGTCGCTCATCGGCCGATCGACACGCAGCTCGCTGTCCACGATCTCCGCCTGCACGGTCGGATCGTCGTCGACGCAGTCGAGGTGCAGCGGGACGCCGTCGCCGTCGAGGTCGTCGTCGGGGGTGGCCTCGTCGCAGTCGTCGTCGATGCCGTTGTAGGCGACCTCGGCGCGGGGCGCTGCACAGTCGAGGCGCACGACCGGGTCGGACGCGAACGCCGCGGTGCTGGCCACGAGCGCGCCGGCGAGCAGCCCTCCGAATCGCAAAGTCATCGCTCCCCCTGCTTGACGACCGTACGCCGCAACATTCTCGGCGCCATGGAGCCTCCGAAGTGGCGGCAGTGTACCATCGCGGCCGCCGCGGCCCAGCCGACCGCCCGGCGACGGCTCCAGGAGGTCCCCATGTCGAGCACATCCCAAGGGTACGGCGGCTTCACCGTCGTGGTGATCGTGGCGTTCGTCGGCGCGATCCTCATCGGTTTGGAGCACTCGGAGTACCACACGTTCCTGTGTCCGTACATCGGGTCCAACATCCACGGATGACCACCACCTTGTCGTGGTCACGGGGGGCGTTGTCGGTCCGATGGTGCGGCGGCGCCGTGCTCGTCACGTGCGGCCCGGACGCGATCCTGCTCGACGCGCCGCCGGACCTGCTCGCCCACCTGCCCGCCGACGCGCTCCCGCGCATCCGGGCGGTCCTGGTGACGAGCGGCCGCCCACGATCGGTCGGCGGCCTCGTGCCGCTGTGGTGTGCGCTGCTCGATGATCGCGCGACCGACGCCCCGCTGCCGCTGCACGCCCCGCTCGGCGAGGAGCGGTCCGCGGCGCTCGCCGACGCCTTCTCTCGCGGCTGGCCGGACGCGTGGTCGGTCCCCGTCGACTCGGCGGTGCCGGGTGAACCGACGGAGATCGGCCCGTTCTTGGTGCACGCCACGTCCATCGGCATCGTCGAGCCCACGCCGCGCCGGGGGTTCGCGCGCGAGGTGTCGGGCGTCGCGCTCGCCGTTCAGGTCGACGGCGCGCGGATCGTCTTCGCCGCCGGCGCCACCAACGGCGGCGCCCTCAAGCGCGCCCTGCGTGACGCCGACCTCGCGATCGTCGAGGTTGGGGTGCGGCCGTGGTCGGTGGGCGGCGCGGCCCGCCTCGACCCCGCCGCCGCCGCCGCGCTCACGCACACCTGCGCCGACGTCTGGCTGGTCGGCGACGACGGGGCGCCGGTCTCGGCGGGAGGTGAGCAATGAGCCGCCGGCTGTGCGTGTGGGACCACCCTTCGTTCGGCGCTCACGACCCCGGGCCCGGCCACCCCGAGCGCGGCGCCCGCCACGACGCCGCCCGGCGCGCGCTCTCCGGGCTCGACGTCGACTGGTTGATCGCCCCCCGTGGCGACGGCGACCTCGCCGCGACGGTGCACGACCGGCGGTTCGTCGACGACGTGTTGGCGTCCGAGGGGCGCTCCGTCGCGTTCGACCCCGACACCCACACCTCCCCCGACACCGTCGACGCGGCGCTGCGCGCGATCGGCGCCGCGGCCGCCGCCGCGGACCTGCTCGACCGCGGCGTGCCGTCGTTCGTGCTCGCGCGGCCGCCCGGGCACCACGCGACCCGCGACCGCGCGATGGGCTTCTGCGTGTTCAACCACGCCGCGGTCGCCGCCGAGCGCCTCGCGCGGGCCGGCCACCGCGTCGTCGTGTTCGACCCCGACGCGCACCACGGAAACGGCACGCAGGACATCTTCTGGGAGCGCGGTGACGTCTTGTACGCGTCGATGCACCGCTTCCCGTTCTACCCGGGCACCGGCGCCGCGAGCGAGCGCGGGGCGGGCCCCGGCCTCGGCGCCACCTGCAACGCGCCCTTGCGCGCAGGGGCTGGAGACGCCGCGTACCAAGCGGCGTTCGAGCGGATCATCCTCCCGGCGGTGCGCGCCTTCGCGCCCGATCGTGTGGTCATCAGCGCCGGGTTCGACGCGCTCGACGGCGATCCGCTCGGCGGGATGGCGCTCACCGCACCTGCGCTCGCGGCGATGGTGCGTGCGTTCGCCGAGCGGTGGCCCACGATGGCCGTCCTCGAAGGCGGCTACGATCTCTCCCGAATCACCGAGGGCGTCGCGGCGACCGCGGCCGCCCTCATGGCCGCGCCGCGCGCGGATCCGGAGGCGTGATGTGGATGCTGTGGGCGTCGTTGGCGTGGGCGTCGCCGGATCCAGCGCTCGCATGGGCCGGGGCCGCGCTCGGGGCCGGCGGGCTCGGCGTCGAGCTGTGGGCGCTCGCCAACGACGAGCCGGTGTGGTTCGCGGTAGGGCTCGGCGGCGAGATCGTCGGCCTGCCGCTCGTCGCTGGATCCGGCCTGCACCGATCGATCGCGGCGGGGTCCCGCGGGTGGGCGCTCGCTCCTGGCATCTCGGCCCTCGGGGTGTGGGGCGCCGGCTGCGCGGTGAAGGCGAAGTGGCGCACCACCGGGCCTGAGTCGCTCGGCCCGGTGACCCTCGTGATGTTCTCGGTCGCGTACGGGGCCGCGGCGGCGCAGTGGGCGATCCCGCTGTCTGTGTCGCCTGGGGTGGTCGCGGGGGTGCCCACGTTGACGGTGCGGTGGGTCCCAGGCTGACGCTGCGCCGCGGGATCCGCTGGGCACCGCCGCCCGCGCCACGCCGCGCAGGTTGACAGCGCGCTCCCGACCGGCCATGACCATGCCGGGCGCGACGCACGCGCAGGGGTGACGTTCATGCTCGGCATGCTGCTCATCGCGGTCGCGGCCGCCGAAGACGCGACCGTCCCGTACCTGGTCGGTCCGGGCGATGTCTTGTCGATCGAGGTGTTCGGCGAGCCCGACCTCACCCGCCAGATCGAGGTGTCTCCCAGCGGCGCCATCACCGCGCCGCTGCTCGGGCCGGTCCAGGTGGCCGGGAGCGACACCGAGACGATCGCGGCGAAGCTGATGGGCGCGTACCAGGACGGCTACCTCAACCAACCACAGATCGCCGTCCGGGTCACCACGTTCAAGAGCCAGGCGGTCGTCGTCGCGGGCACGAAGAAGCCAGGGACCTACTACCTGAGCCAGCCCACCAGCCTGCTCGGGCTCCTCGGTGAGGCCGGGTGGGTCGACGCCGACCGAACGTCCGGGCACATCATCGTGCGGCGCGCGACCGGCGAGGATCTGACGGCGAGCCTGGAAGACGTCTTGTCGGGCGTGGTGGACCCGGTCATCCACGCGGGCGACGCCGTCCGGGTGGAGGAGGGTCAGCTCGTGTGGCTCGGCGGCGAGGTCACCAAGGAGGGCGCCGTCGTCTGGACCAACGGGCTGACGGTCAGCGAGGCGCTGATCCGCTCGGGCGGCCCCACCGAGATGGCGAAGCTGCGTGGCGCGTACGTGCTGCGCGAAGACGAGAAGATCCCGGTGAACCTCAAGCGCATCAAAGACGGTCGCGCGCCGGACCTCGCGATGCAGCCGGACGACCGGCTGTATGTGCCGGTCTCGCCGTTCTAGCCCTTGAACAAGCGGTCAGCGGTCAGCGGTCAGCGGTCAGCCCGGTCAAAGCTATGCATCGCTCAGTGGCAGTCGACCGGGTTGTTCGCGTTCAGGTGAAGGCCATTATCAAGCTGGAAGCTGATGGCTGATGGCTGGCGGGAGGCGACGTGCGGGACCTCAGGAACTGGCCGTGTGGGCAGACGGCGCATCGGCTTGCGATCGAGGTCCACCGTACGAGGGATGCGGCTGAGGCGGCAGAAGATGCTCACGGCGCTTCATCGGAAGCTGACGTCTGACGTCTGACGGCTGACCGCTGACCGCTGACCGCTGACCGCTGACCGCTGACCGCTGACGCCTGACGGCTGATTCTGCTAGCGCCCCGCCGCGCGAAGCCGCGGCACGACCCACACCCCGAGCGCGAGCACGAACAAGCCGGCGCCCGTGACGAGCATCGCGACCGCCGCCAACGGGACGTCTCCGACCTGGAACGCGAGGTCGACGACCGCGACGGCGACACACAGCAGCGCGGGCACGACGGCGACCCCCGACCGCGCGATCAAGCCGCAGACGAGGCTCACCAGCGCGAACGCCAACAAGACCAGGCCCGCCTCCAGCGGCGCCCACCGCGACGCCCCGAGCGCGCGCCACACCGGCTGGAACATCGGCGTGACCAGGTACACCTCGACGACGCCCAGCAGCACGAGCGCGGGCATGCCGACGACCAGCGCCTCGCCGCGCGACGGCACGAGCCGCGACGCGACCGCGGCGGCGAACAAGCCCCCGACGGCGGCGATCAGGCCTACCACCTCGATGTTCGCCACCCGCACCTCCGCGAGCGCCACGAACACCGCGACCGCCGCGCTCACCGACGACGACCCCACCACCGCGCGGCTGCCCTCCGCCGCGCCGATCGCCCACGCGATCAGCGGCGCGACGACCAACACCGGGTAGAGCTCCGACGCGCCCGCTTCGCCTGCGAGCCCGAACAACGCGGCCGTGCCGAGCGGCACCCCGGCGGCGAACAGCCCGCGCGCGACCGGTCGCGTCGCGGCGACCACCCGAAGCGGCGCCGCGGCGAGGAACACGAACAGCCCCGCTACCCCGAGCAAGGCCCAGTCGGCGACCGGGTCGACCCGCGCGACGCTGTGTACGAGCGCCTCGATCGCCCCGACGATGACCCAGGTTCCAGCAAGCACCAGCGCGGTGACGAGCGCCCCCGAGGCGAGCGCACGCGTCGGTTCACGCTCCGCCTTGATCTGCTGAAGGCGCGCGACCAGCGGCCCGCGCTGCGCGTCCGTGATCAGCCCGTTCGCGACCCAGCCCCCTGCAACCCCATCCCAATCCGTCGTCATCGTGGCCCCCATTGCGGTCTGCATGGGGTACCCCGTCCGAACGGGAGCGCATGAGCGGTGCGCGGCGCGCTACGATCCGACGATCACGACGCTACAAGCACTTAAATCGGCGCCGCGAGGCCCATAGACGCACAGACTGGGCGGCTTGGATTTCCGCCTGCCGGCGCGCGGGCTCAGCGCGTCGCGCCGTCGCCGCAGGTGCGGTGCTCGACGAACGCGACGCCGGCGTTGTCGACGAGGTCCGTGCCGACGCTGTCGAGGCTGACCCACGCGGTGCGCGCGCCGTCGCCCGACGCGTCGTTGCCGGCGAGCACCACGTTGCGGGACGCGGCGCCATCACGCAGGAACGCGCCGAGGTTCGCCACGCCCGTCCACCACGCGGACCCGCCGCTCGTCTGGAACACGTTGTCGGCGACCGTGCAGTCGAAGCAGCCCGAGAGCATCACGCCGCTCGTCAAGAACGCGCCCGACGACGCGACGTCGCCCAGGAACTGGTTGGCGTGCACCTCGGCGCCGCGTGCGTTGTGCACCACGATGCCGTTGCCGCCGCCGGACGCCCCGCGGTCGGACCGCGCGACGATGCCCTCGAACGCGTTGCCCTCGATGAGCCAGTCGTCGCCGCCGTCGACGCGCTCGTCGTCGCACGACGTGACCGGCGCGCCGGCGTTGGTGACGCCCTGCGCGCACTCGTAGAAAAGGTTGTAGGCGACGGTCACGCGATCCGGCGACCCTCCGAGCCGCGCCGCCGACGCGAACACGCCGAGGTCGAGCTTCGGCGAGCTGCAGTCGAAGATGACGCCCTCGACGTGGGTGTCGTCGGCGGCGCCGGTCAGCGCGAGGCCGACCCGAACGCCGCGCACCATCGGCCCGCTCGTGATCGCCGGACCATCGACGCCCACGATCTGCACCGGCCGCGTGACGGTGGCGCCGGCCCAAGACCCTGGACCGAGCTCGATCACGGGCGCCGAACCGCCGTCGATGGCAGCCTGGAGGGTGGGGAAGTCTTCGGGGACCCGGTCGACGTCGGCGGCGAACGAGGCGGCGGCGAGCAACACGATCATCGGGACCTCCAGGAGGACGCGCGTACTGATGTACAAGGTGCGCGGGCTACCGGCCACCCTCTACGCACACCAACACGCCGTGGATCAGCCGGCGTCGCGACAAGCCGCGCGCAGCGCGTCGGCGCGGGCGCGCAGGCTGGCGGCGCCCGAGAAGCGGGTGGTGTCGAGCAGCTGCAGGCAGCCCACCGGATCCCCGCCGTCCGCCATGATCTGCGCCATCTCCACCACGAGCGCGGGGTCGGACGCCCCCGACAGCCGCGCCCGGCGCGCCACCGAGAGCGCCTCGGGCGCGTGCCCCGCCTCGGCCAGGGCCCGCACCGCCTTGACGATGATGGCGGGACGACGAGCGCTCGCGGCGAGCCACGCCGCCGCGGCGTCTTCGAGCCTGCCCTGCGCGAGCAGCACCTCACCCAGGGCGTCGAGCAGCGTCGGGTCGTCGGGGCGGTCGGCCAGCGCCGCTCGCAGGATACTCTCGGCGTCTTCGGTGAGCCCCGCCGCGACCATCGCGCGCATCCGGCCCTGCGCGGCCGTGTAGGCGTCGGGGGCCGCCAGGGCTGCGGTGTCCCACAACACCAGCGCCCCGAGCGGGTCGTCGGCGCCGACGAACTTGGACGCCAGGGTGGCCGCGTACACGCCCCGGGCCCGCCGCAAATGCGCGGACCACACGACGGCGTCCGGCAGCAGCGCCCACGCCTCGCTCAGGTACGCGACGCCACAATCGCGCGCGAACGCCTCTTCCCACGCGAGCACCGCGCGCTCGGGGCGACCGTCCCGCGCGAAGTGACGGGCGAGCGCCACCCGCGGCCGCGGATCGAACGGGGCCCGCGCGACGCCGCGCTCGATCGCCGCGAGCGCGCCCTCCGCGTCCCCGAGCTGGGCCATCACCTCCCCTGCGGCGACCAACACCCGCGCGTCGTCGGTGTGCCGCGCGACCGCGCTGCGCGCGGCGTCGAGCGCGCCCGGGACGTCCCCAGAGCCGAGCTTCGCCCAGACCGGCGCCATCGCGGCCTCCCCGCGCCAGGGCGCCGTCCACGCCAGCCGCGCCGCCG